>NZ_AHAM01000151.1 GCF_000236565.1 Mesorhizobium alhagi CCNWXJ12-2
GGTTTCGGCCACGTTCGGCGGCAAGGCGACGCCGGCCGCGCGGCCACGGAAGCAGTTCATGAAGCCGGTTCTGCGGCGTATCGGCGATGCGGGCGAGTACGTCGGCCAGCCAGGCCTGCGGATCGACGTCGTTGCGTTTCGCCGTCATGATCAGCGTCGCCATGGCCGCCGCCCGGGCAGCGCCGCGTTCGGAGCCGGCGAACAGCCACGACTTTCGACCGAGGGCTATTGCCCGTTCATTCTGCCCATGTCGAATAGGAGTTGGAAGTCCACTACCGTTGGCATCCCTATTCCCTATTGAGGCTGCAGGGTGTGAATCGGCGTTGACGCCTGACGCCATCCCTCGATAGTGCCAAGCGCATGATTTTGCAGAACAAATATTGGACCCCCATCATATTTCAATTTACGGAGGTAAATCAGTCTGTTATGGCCAGTGTTCAAGAGAGTCAGCTTTCGTCGCTGAACCACACGGGAGCGAACTGAGTGGCTGGACGATTGAGCAAGGGCCTTGAGATCGTCGCCGTCTTCGGCACGACGGTTGGTGCAATTGTCTCCAGCCCTGCAGAGGCAGGACAGCAGTTTCCGAAGGAACGCGTTTCGCGCGCCCATATTGAATGGTGCTACAAGAGATACAGAACGTACCGCCTTTTGGATAACACCTATGTCGACGCAAACGGCCAGCGTCGAAGGTGCATTTCGCCTTATAGCTAACGTTGCCGTGCCAGTCCAAATTGGGCTGGGCTCAGAACGCCACCTTGAAGCCGGCAGAAATAGTGAAGGCATAGAAGTCCATGCCAGCGCCATCCTCGAAGGTCGGGCCTTGGGCGCCCGTCGGGATGTCGTACATCGTGGTATCGCCTTTCTCGCGGAAGTACTTATCGAAATTGCCGGCTAGGAAGAGGCTGGCGCGTTCGGTCATCCGATAATCGGCCTTGGCGCCGACCGAGATGAACGGGATGGTACCGAAATCTTCTTCAAATCGTAGGTCGCGCATCCAGTGATGGTCTACATCGCTTGCATCGACAGTAAGGCCGCCGCGGAGCACACCTGAGAGAGTCCAATTGCCGAATTTCGTGGTCGCTTCCGCACCAAGGAAAACGCCCGGATAGCGCTGTTCGTAACTGATGACACGTTCGCCCTCCGGGAAGTTGACGGTCGTGTCACGGAAGCCATTCTCACTATAGGTGAACGAACCGCCGTAGGCGCTCCACTTCACATTGGTGTATTTGAAGCCGCCATGCAGGTTGATGGTCGTGGCATCGTTGATCACGAAGTCTCGGCCTGCTGCGATGTCAAGGTTGATGTAGCGGTCAAGGTCGGTGTCGGTGTGGATCGACTGATGCGACCAATCCCCTGAAGCAAAGCTCGGCGAATAGGGTGCGAGCCAATCATAGTCTTCCATGTGGCTGTTGCCGGAGAAACCGAAGACGGCGTTAGCTGAAATGGTCCAGTTGTTCCAGACTTCCGCCTTGAGGCCAGTGGTCAGAACCGGCGCGTCGGTTTCCCAGATCAGTTCGCTGATACGATTGCCCGCCTCGTCGTAGACAAGCTCATTGCCCTTGAGCCAAGTGTAGCCGACGCCACCAACAAACACGATGCTCCTGTCGGGCGCTGAATAGATGGTCTGATCCGCCGCCATGGCGACGGTCGACGTTGCGCAGAACGTGCCAAAAGCAAGAATTGCGAATGATGATGAGCAGCGATTCACGAGACAGCCTCCTTGGCGCCCCCCCAAATCGGGTATACCGCAGGTTGTACCGGATGTCTGTTGCTTTGAGGCAACAGTCGGGGCGGCTTGCTGTTCCCGCGAGGAGCTGCTGCATATGGCGTGCCCTATTGCGGTTGATCATGGTGGTGATCTGCGCATCGGCGTCACACGCGCCTGCGTTGTCGCCGATCGCGGCATGATCA
>NZ_AHAM01000150.1 GCF_000236565.1 Mesorhizobium alhagi CCNWXJ12-2
CGAGGACGAGCACCCCGACCTGTTCTGGGCGTTGCGCGGCGGCGGCGGCAACTTCGGCGTGGTCACCTCGTTCGAGTTCCGCCTCCACCCCGTCGGGCCCACCGTTCTGGCCGGGCCCATCCTCTGGGACGCGAGCGACGCCGGGGAGGTCCTCCGTTTCTACCGCGACTTCATCCGCGACGCTCCCGACGAGCTCGGCACGGTCGTAAAATTCTGCACCGTGCCGCCTCTATCGGTCATCCCCGAGGAACTGCACTGGCGCCCGGTGGTGATGGTGGGCGCGTGCTACGCCGGACCGATCGAGGACGGTGAGAAGGCGCTCCGCCCGCTCCGCGCATTTCGGACTCCCCTCCTCGATCTGGCCGGGCCCAAGCCGTACGTTGTATTCCAGAGCGCGCTCGACTCGACCGTCCTCCACGGCTGGAACTACTACTGGAAGGCCACCCACCTCCCCGCGCTCCGCGACGACCTCATCGACGTGATCGCCGGGCACGCGTTCTCTTGCTCGTCGCCGCGGTCGTATGTGGCAATGTTCCATCTGAAGGGGGCAGTGAGCCGAGTGGCCGAGGGCGCGACGGCGTTCGGGAACCGGCAAGCGTCGCACGCGATCATCGTCCACGCTGCGTGGCGGCCCGGCGAGGACTTCGGCGACCGAGAGCCGGCCTGGACGAGGGGGTTCCTCGCCGCCCTTGGCCGCTTCCGCGAAGGCGTCTACGTCAATTTCCTCGGCGGCGACGAAGACCCGGGCCGGGTCCGCGAGGCGTACGGCGACTCCGTCTTTGACCGGCTGGCTGACGTGAAGTCCTCGTACGACCCCGACAACGTCTTCCACCATAACCAGAACATCCGCCCGGGGCTGAGTGCCGGTGTGAGCGGTTCCGACGGCGCGGGCGATACTTGATAAATTTGGGGTGGTGTTGGATGGATGCACGCTCCCGGAGGCGCCTGGGCGAGTGCATAACCGGCGGCAGTGAAAGACCGGTATCGGCGCATCTTCCCAGTTGAGCATAGGCCTGGGGAACTTCCGTTCACCACCCAACCAAGCCGTTCGACCCGCGCTGGCAGTTGCTGCGTAGGCGAGGTCCGCATCGCCTCGATCGCGCCATTTCCGGTCATTCGTAGCGCTTCTTCAAACCTGACGTTCGCGCTTCGGCCAGTATCGACCCTTGAACGAATCCGCTCGCGTGGGAGAGCGCGGGTTTCGGAGCTTGACGTTCATCGCTCATCGGAACTTCAATGATGTTCCGCCAATGATACTCCGCAGGTGGGCCTCAGGGGGATCGAGAGCGGGCGTTCACCTTCATCAGGCACCGATCCCAATGAGGTTCGCCGCCGAAGCGCTCGACGAGCGTATCGATCAGAACCCTCACCTTGCCCGGCACGTTGGCCCCCGGCGGACGCACGACGTAGATGCCATAGTCCGGAGTCGGATAGTCGAGCAGGAGCGGCTCAAGAGCGCCGCTCTCAATCGCGTCTGCCAGGAGAAACGTTGGCGCTTCCGCGATGCCCAGTCCTGCCATAGCTCAACCAACGATCGCCTCGCCGCTGTCGGACCGTAGACGGCCTGTCGGTCGAACCGAGGTCCACCGCTTGCCCGACCGAAATTTCCAGTCGGCACCTGTGCGGCCTGCATAGATCAGGCATTCGTGCGCCGTAAGGTCGGCCGGCGTGGCCGGTCGCCCGTTGCGGGCGAGATAGTCCGGACTTGCGACTAACAGAGATCGGACCGGGCCAATCCGGCGGGCCACGAGGCTCAAATCCTGGAGCATTCCGATTCGGATCGCGGCATCGAAGCGTTCGCCAATCAGATCGACGATTCGGTCGCCGAACGACACGTCCATCTCGAGCCTCGGGTGGCGCTTGGCCAGGTCCGCCAGTACAGGCGCGACGTGGTGCACGCCGAAGGAAAGCGGCGCCGACAAGCGCAGGCGCCCGACCACCTGGCCGCTATGCTGGGCGACGGCTTCGCGCGCTTCGTCAAACTCCGCAAGGATCCGCTCGCTTCGTGCCTTGAACTCCAGCCCCGCTTCCGTCGGGCTGATGCCGCGCGTCGTCCGGCTCAGCAGCCGTGTGCCGAGATCAGCTTCCATCCTGGCGATCCTCCGGCTGACGATCGACTTCGAGAGCCCCAGCCGCGTCGCGGCGCGGTTAAAGCCACCGCTTTCCACGACCTCCACAAAGCATCGCATATCGCCCAGCTCGATCATGATGGTGTTCCTCCAAGGGCAACAGATTGATGCTTATTTCGGGTGTACTGGTGCGCACACCGCACCACTACCTTGCTTCCATCGCATTGACCAGAAGCCCAGGAGTGTCCACCTCATGTCCACGATCCTCGTCCTCATCAGCAGCGCGCTCGGCGAAGCATCCGTTTCCAATCAGCTCGTGCATGACGCCGTCGCGCAACTGCGTTTGCAGGATCCCGCCCTCCAAGTCATCGCGCATGACCTCGGCAGCAGCCCGATCCCTCACCTGAACTTCGATTCCGCCACCGCGATACGCGGCGCCGAACCGGCGAACGCCGAGCAAGCGGCCGCCCGGGCACTTTCGGATGAACTCATCGATGAACTGAGGGCTGCGGACACCATCGTCATCGGCGCGCCCATGTACAATTTCGGCATGGCGTCGACCCTGAAGGCCTGGTTCGACCACGTGCTGCGGGCGGGCGTTACATTCAGCTACAGCGAGGCAGGGCCGGAGGCCTGCTCACCGGCAAACGCGCAATCGTCGTCGTGACGCGGGGCGGCCTCTACAGCGAAGGTCCGGCGCAGGTGATGGATTCCCAGGAGCCGCATCTGCGCAGTCTCCTTGGCTTCATCGGAATCACCGATGTCACTTTCGTCCGGGCGGAGAAGCTGGCCTTTGGGCCGGAAGCCCGAGATCAGGCCATCGAGGCAGCACGCGCACAGCTTGCACAGACGGTCCGGGACCAATATCTCCAAGCGGCTTGACGTTCTCACGCAACTCTGGGGGTTGCTATGGCGGGCCGATCATTGGAAGTGATCGGTTCCGACTACGGGTCGGCGTCGGTGAAGAACGATGCGGCCGGCTGCCTTGCGCCTCGTCCGCGACCTTCAGTTCGCCTGCGGTTGCTCTTGGAAGCCGCCGGCCGCGAGGGCCGTGATGGCGGCTTCCGCCACCTGATAGTCCTGGGCGACCGCGCCGCCCGACACGCCGATCGCACCGATCAACCTGCCTTCGCCGTCGCGTACCGGAATGCCCCCGGCAAAGACGATCAGCCCACCATTGGTGCGGTCGAAGCCCGGCGAGGTACCGCCCGGTTTCACGAACTCGTAAAGCGCCTCCGTGTTGAAACCGAACAGCGCGGCGGTGCGTGCCTTGTTCTGCGCGATGTCGGCCGAGCCGAGAAATGCGCCGTCCATCCGGACGAAGGCCTTCATGTTGGCGCCGTCGTCATAGACGGCGATGTTCATGGGGACCCCGATCGCAGTAGCTTCGCGGACGGCGGCGGCGATGGCGATGTCCGCCTGAAGGTGTGTGATGCTCATTGGAGTTTCCTTTGCTCGAATGCGAGGGAGAGTGCCGGCCGCGGTATAACGAGAGGGCGTACCGCGGCCGAGCGGGAGTGTCAGATCCGGTTCTCCCAGGCCTGGAGCTGATGCTGCTTCAGCATATCCTCGATCACCTGCGGCACGACGTTGCGGAATTTGCCCTCGTCCGCCGGGACGATCTCGATCATGCGGTCGATCATTTCCTTGGGGTCCAGGCGGCCTTCGGGCGTCGCGAAGAAATCGTCGAAGCCCTTGCGGAGGTCGGCGCGCTTGGTGAAGTTGACGTCATCGTCGAGCCAGCGGAACGGGTTGTCCGCCATCGTCTCGTTGTAGCCGGTGTAATAGGCACCTGGGTTGATCGTCTGAACCTTGATCCCATAGGCGACCAGTTCCTGCTGAAGCGCCTCCGCGACCGACTCCAGCGCATGCTTGGTCGAGACATAGGTACCCCAGTTGGCTGGTGTGAACAGGCCGCCCATCGAGGAGGTGAACACCACCTTCTTGCCGTGACTCTTGCCCTCGCGCACCCAGCGCTGGACCACGCCCTGCGTTAGTTGCAGCGGCAGGAACACGTTGATCTCGAAGTTTTTGCGCACGAGTTCGAGCGGGATTTCCCAGACTGGGCCGGCCTCGCCCATGCCGGCATTGTTCCAGAGGATGTCGAAGTCCCAGGCCAGCGCCTGCTTGATGTCGTAGGGATCGGTGAGATCCAGGCGATAGACCTTGATGCGGTCGCTGAGTCCGAGCGCCTCGATTTCCTCGCGCAGCGGGGTCACCTGCGAGGAGACATGGACGGTGGCGATGATGTCATGGCCATTCTTCGCCATGCCGATCGCGGCGCCCTTGCCGAAGCCGCCCGCGGCCCCGGTGATGAGAATGGTCTTCTTGGTCGTCATTGTCGTTACTCCCCTTACTTGTCGGCGCGGGGATCGCGTCCGATGACGTGGGAGTAGCCGACGACGCCGCAGCGCACCTTTCGCGCTTTGCGGCGACTGTCGCGATCTTGCGGTGGCGCGACGAAAGATTGCTACAGTTGATGGCGAAATGCGCTGGGCGTGACGCCAGTGATCTTGCGGAAGGCGGCGGCGAAGGAGGATGGCGTCTCGTAGCCGACGGCGAGCGCGATCTCGGTTACCGGCAGCTCGGGATGGGCGAGGAGTTGGCGTGCGCGTTCGATCCGCAGGTTCACCAGCCACGCATGCGGCGTGCTGCCGGTCGCTTGCCGGAAGGCGGTGCAGAAATGGAAGCGGCTGAGCCCGGCGAGCGCGGCGAGTTCGTCGAGGCCGATCGGTTCGTCAAGATGCTCGCGCATGTAACCCGCCACCTTGCGCACCTGCCAGTCGGCGAGGCCGCGACGGGCGGGCGGCTCAATCGCGCCGAAGGACGAGTGGCCGCGCACAAGCTGTGTGACGAGCAGGTCGGTCGCCTGTTCGACGAACAGCCGCGCAGCGGGGTCGGTGGCGGCGGCGGCGTCGCGTCCAAGCAGCTCCATCACGCGCGCGGCAACCGGATCCTCGAAGCCGACGCGGCCGAGCAGTTCGACCGGGCGGCCGCCGTTCAGTTGCTCGGCACTGGCGGCGAGTCGCTCGTGGGACAGGAATACATGGCTGACACCGATCGGGCCCGCAATGTCCCACCGGCCCTCGTGTCCCTCGGGAATGATCGTGATGGTTCCGGAGCGGGTGGCGCCCGCCAGCCGCTCCTTGCCGACGCGCCAGACGATATCCTGCGGCTCGCCATAATAGGTGATGATGACATGGCCCTGCATGCCATGCAGGTAGTCGTGCAACTCACCATGGCCCCAGGGTGCAGTAAGGCGCGTGTCGCCGCGCAGCGCCGCATCGGCGACCGGCGGGGCGCGATCGAGAATGCGTGCGAGCGCATCGGGCGCATAGCCGAAAGCTGCTGCACTGCTCAAGCGGGCCGGTCTCCGACGATCATTGCGGAGCGGTAGCTTACTCTAAATCGGCAATGGGCGGCAACCGGAAGCCCGGTGCCGCCCCGGTGGTTGACCCGGCCGAACCGGCAAGCGGCATCAGACCGCTGTTGCCGTGTCGTGGGGAAAGTCGGTCGAGATCGACACCGCGCGCCACTCGCGCAGAATCGCCGCATCCGACGCGTGCTTTGCCTCGATCACAGCAACGGTGTCGCTGCCGAGCGGCAGGCGGACCGGCGGATTGGATGCCTCTGCGAAATCGACGAGCACGCGTGCGAGCCGGTCGGGATCGCCCGGCTGACCATGGTTGAGATCCACGGCGCGAGTGCGCACTGCACCCGCGGTGCCGTTATAGTCGGCGATGCCGTTTGGGCTTACCGACAGCGACGATGCGTCGAGGAAGTCGGTGCGGAAGTAACCCGGCTCGACCGCCGTCACATAAATGCCGAGCGGCGCGAGTTCGGCATGAAGCGCTTCAGACAGCCCCTCAACTGCGAACTTGGTCGAGGAATAAACACCGAATCCCGCCGCACCGCGATAGCCGCCGATGGACGAGATATTGAGGATGCGGCCCGAACGGCGCGAGCGCATGTGAGGAAGTATGGCGCGGGTGACGTTGAGCAGACCAAACACGTTGGTGCGATAGACGCGATCAACCTCATTCGCGCTCGCCTCCTCCACGGCGCCGAGCAAGCCGAAGCCGGCATTGTTGAGCAGCACGTCGATCTGGCCGAAGCGCGCAACGGCGGCCGCGGCGGCGGCGCGGGCCTGCGTTTCGTCGGTGACGTCGAGTGGGAGGGCTAGCAGGTTGGCATTGGCGCCGAGCGCATCGGCCACAGCCTCGGCGCGGCGCGCGGTCGCTACGACATTATCTCCGCGCTCGAGCGCGAGGCGGGCAATGCGCAGGCCGAATCCGCGGGAGGCGCCGGTGATGAACCAGGTCTTCATGAGGTCTTGCTCCTTCTTGCGGCCCGATTGCCGCCGGGAAGGACTTATGCTTCAACGCCCAATTTGACCGTCCGCAGGTTTCGACCACTGTCGCGATCTTGCGATTTCGGTGTGCTGCGTCCCGCTTAGCCGTCGTCCGACCGCTCAGCGGACAGACGGCGATTGGATGTCACACCGACAAGGAAGAGTGGAGCAGTTTTCGCGTGCCGATATCGGGAGCCTAGCCGAAGGCCAGGACGATGGCTGCTCGCCGCCCAGGAAACCAGCGAGCGCGGGGAACAAAACGAGCGCCAGCACCATCCGTCTTCGACGATAACCGTGGCGTGGTGCCCTCCTGCGCAAAAGCGCAGAATCCGGCTATCCACGCGCCAGCCAGTTTGTCGCCTCCTTTATATCCTCGGCGCCAAGTTCGTGGCCGCTGCCGGCTGTTCGCGCGTCAACTCTTGCGCCGCTCGCTCGCAGGGCCTGTTCGAGTAAAGGCGCAAGGTGTCCGTATGGACCCGTGGCGCCGGAGATCATCAGAATGTCGGCATCCGAGCGACCGGCGTCCTGGACATTCTCCAGGACCGAGACTGCGCGCAGCAGGATGGCCTTCCTCGCCAGATGCGGATGAAGCAACATAAAAGCGGCGAGCAAGTTGGCGCCATTGGAGTAGCCGAGGAAAATCGTGCGCGTGGGGTCAAGACCGTAGGCCGCATTCGCGCCTTCCACGAACGCCTCGAAAGCTTGTGCCTCGAAGCGGATATCCTCCTGATCGAAAGCCGTCGCCGAAAAGCGGCGGAACCAGCGCCGTACGCCTTCCTCCGTGCTGCGGCCGCGCACGCCGAGCAATGTTGCGCGCGGTGAGAGTTTGCGGCCGACCGGCATCAGGTCCGTCTCGTCGCCGCCCGTTCCGTGCAACAGCACCAACGTGCTGCCATCCGGGTCGTCGGGCGTGTGGAAGCGATGGACAAACGGCAGCTCGCGATAGATGACACGCGCTTCTCCCGGCATCGCGAACTGCGGCAACATCACCCGGATGTCATCGGCGCGGTCAGCGTCGGAAGGCGGTATGAAGAGCTGCGATCCCAAGGTCTCCAAAGGCTCATCGACAGTGAAGCCCGGCCCATCGGTTGCTAGTTCCAGCAAGGTTCCGCCTGGCTCCCTGACATAAAGCGAGGTGAAATATTTCCGGTCATGGATGGTCGTCACAGTCGAATTGAGGCGCATCAGTTCGCCCTCGACTGCTGCGACCTGCCGGGCATCCTGTGCACGGAAGGCGATATGGTCGGCGCTTCCTGTGCCGGCCAGGCCGGGCCAAAAACCCGAGGCGTCGCGAACATCGACGACGTCGCCTGCATCCGAAACGAGCCGGGCTATTGCGGCGCTCTCCGAATGAGGGTGGTAACCGAAATGGCGTCGTATGAAATTGGTGGTCTGCTCGGGAGCCTCGGACAGGATGGTCGCCCCACGGACGCGTCTGACGGTATGCTCTGCGGGAATGTCCGTTCCCGCCCATGGCGCTGCCGCCAGCAGGTTCGCCCCGATGAGCTTCAGGCTGATACCATCGGGGTCGCGAAGGCGAAGCACTGGCTCGCCGAATTGCTTAAAAGGGCCTTCAGCCTGCAGGTCGAAATTCAGCGCCCGTGTCAGCCAAAAGCCGATGCTTTCCGGCGCTATGGCGAACGCTATTTCGCTGACCTGGCCATGCCCGACGCGTCCGGGTGAGCCGTTCTCCCAGACGAGGAAAGTGACCAGCGATCCTGGCGATCCCAAGGCGTCGCCATAGATCAGGTGCAGTTGTTTCGCGTCTTCAAATCCGCCAGTCCGCTTGACGATACGCAAACCAAGAAAGCCGGCATAAAAATCGACATTGGCCTGCACGTTCCGGGTGATCAGGGTGATGTGATGAATGCCGCTCGTCATCGAGCCTCCTTGCACGGCGAGTTCCGTATGCAGTGTTATCCGACGACCGACTATTGCGAGAGTTGGTCAGCCGGACGGGCACGCTGACTGGAAGGACTCTTGGTGTCCAGATAGAGGCCCATGCCTGGACGGCATCAGTCACTGTTGCCGTTTTGAGCCAGATGTCTCAAGGGCCAGGTAGTGCCCGACTCGCGGTGGCTCCGAACCCATGTGATACTTCAGCGCCTGGCTCTGCAAATCGGCACCGGCCCTGGATACCCGCTTGTGCTGGCGCAAATGCTCGGCCCACGACTCGACCATGAACCATTCCACGATCCGTTCCGGGTCGGCCGCGTCTTCAGTCACGCCCCAGTTGTAGGCGCCATCACGCCGCCGTTCTCCCGCCAACCGCCCCAGGACGGCGAGAAAGTCCATCCGGTCCTTTTTGGCGACGCGGTATTCGATCAGGATAAGCACCGGCCCGCGGTCATGTGCCACCGGCTCGGCCGTCAGCGGCTCCGGCCAGTGGTTGGAGGCGACCAGATCCTCCTCGCCGGCGGGCAGTTTGACGGTGTGGAGAGCGACGGCAACGATGGCCAAGCCGACGGCGCCCACCACAAGCGTTGCCGGAATGCCGAACTGCTGCGCGACGAGCCCCCAGCCCAGACTGCCGCCCGCCATGGCGCCGTTGAAGACCGTCAGATATACGGCCAGCCCGCGGCCGCGCACCCAGTTGGGCAGGATCGCCTGCGCCACTCCGTTCAAGGTGGTCAGTGCGACGATCCATGCCATACCGAGCAGTAGCAAAGCGAAGATTGCCGCCCATTTCGGAGGCGCGAACGAAAGCATGGCCATAACCGACGCGGTAGCGAGTGACGCACCGAGCAACAACGCATCCGCGTCGAATCGCTGCCTCAGTCGCGGCAGAACCAGCGCGCCGGCGATGGCGCCGACGCCGACGGCGCCGAGCAGGATGCCGTAGAAGCCGGCATCGCCGTCAAGCAGGTTTCGGGCGACCAACGGCAGCAGCGCCCAGACGGCGCTGGCAAAGGCGAAGAAAACCACGGCCCGGTAAAGCACGATATGCAGCGGGCGGCTGGCGCGCGTGTAGCGCAGCCCAGCGCGGAAGGCACCGAGAAAATGCTCCGAAAGGGCGTCGTCAGCATCTGGTGCACGCCGCCACCACAATAGGGCGGCAATGACAACGACGTAGCTCAGGACGTCGACGCCATAGGTAAATGCGGCGCCGAAAGCGACGAGCAGCAGGCCGCCAGCGGCCGGACCGATGGAACGCGCAATGTTGATGCCAAGCGAGTTGAGCGCAACCGCGTTCTTCAGGTCAGGCCTGGGCACGAGTTCCGGGACGATAGACTGCCAGGTCGGTCCCATAAGGGCCGCGCCTATACCGCCAGCGAAAGTGAGCGCAATCAGGGAACTCACCGTCAGCAGGCCCGCATGAGACAAGACCATAAGCGCTCCGCTCACCAAAGCGAGCATAAGCTGGATGGCGATCAGCAGCTTTCGGCGGTCCAGGATGTCCGATAGCACGCCGGCTGGGATGGCAAGCAGGAAGATCGGCAGTGTGCCCGCCGCCTGCACCATGGCGACTGCCGCCGGAGAAGCCGACAGATCGGTGACCAGCCATGAACTGGCGACGTCGCGCATGAAGCTGCCGGTATTGCCGAGCACCGTCGCCGCCCACAGCACGGCAAAGACCGGTCGCTTGAGCGGGGAGAACGCAGAGCCGCTCGGCTTATTGGGAATTGCTTTCATCAGTCTTGGGTCCGCGCGGGTTTGAGCGTCAGGATCGCGAGCAGCACCAGTCCGCCAACGATCGAGACATGCTCGAAGAAGATGTTGCGGTGGAGAAACTGCTCTGCCTTAGGTTTCAGCCAAAAGGCGTGAGCGCTGAGCGTAGCGATTGTTGTGAAGCCGGCCAACGCAAGAGCGCCAATCCAGGCAAAGCGTCCGCCGGCGATCAACAGCACCGAGCCGCCGAGCTGCGTCAGGATCACCAGGACAGCAACCAAGGCCGCCGGTTCAAGTCCGGTCAGTCCGCGCACTTCGGCGATTGAACCTTCGAAATCGAGAATCTTCGCGACGCCGCTTGTCAAGAATGGCACGGCGACGGCAAAGCGCGCTGCGGCCTCTAACCATCGCGCCCCCAAGATACGCTCGGCCACGGATTGCACGTCAGTCGGGCCGGCTTGTGACATGGAGACCAATCCTCGATGGATTTTCAAAGTCAGAACGCCCAGCAAGAGCAGCCGAGCGCGCCCCAGAAGGCGCCTTCGTCGCTGGCCGGCGCGGGTGCGCCGAGCGCACGCGCATGGTTGTGTCCATGGACGTTGCAGGCGCTGGAACATCCGCAGCCGACAAACGCGTATTTCGCCGCGCCGGTGTCGGCGCGTTTCTGATAGCCGCCGAACGTGCGGACTGGCGACCAGTCCGGCATTGCGGGCGGCAGCTCGGGCGCGAGATCGGCAAAATCGCCGGAACCGTGCACCACTTTGCCGCCGAGCAAGGTGAGAACGCTCTCGATGTCCTGGATCTCGTCCTCCGGAACTGAAAAATAGTCGCGATCGAGCACGACCAGATCGGCAAGCTGCCCTGCCGCGATCTGCCCCTTCTTGCCCTGTTCGGTGGAGAACCAGGTGTTAGCATCCGTCCAGAGCCTTAGCGCCGTCTCGCGGTCGAGCAAGCTACGCTGAGGATAGAGCTTCAATCCGCCCAGCGTCCGACCCGTTACCAGCCAGGCAAGCGATACCCAGGGGTTGTAGCTTGCCACCCGTGTCGCGTCCGTCCCGGCGCCGACCGGCACGCCGGCTTCGAGCATCCTTGCAACCGGCGGCGTACGCTCGGCCGCCTTGGCGCCGTAGCGCTCCACGAAATCCTCGCCCTGGAACATCATGCGGTGCTGCACGGCGATACCGCCGCCGAGTGCCGCGATCCGGTCGATGTTTTTGTCCGAGATCGTCTCGGCGTGATCGAAGAACCAGTTCAGGCCCTGGAGCGGAACATCCTTGTTCACCTTTTCAAACACGTCCAGGGCGCGGGTGATGGTCTCGTCATAGGTCGCATGTAGCCGCCACGGCCAGCGGTTTTCTGCAAGCAGCCGCACGACCGGCTCCAGGTCCTGCTCCATCGACGGCGGCATGTCCGGTCGCTCGAAGCGGAAGTCTTCGAAATCCGCGGCGGAATAGACCAGCATCTCGCCGGCGCCGTTGTGTCGGTAAAGATCGTCGCCCTGGCCGGGCGAGACCTGCTTGGCCCAGCCTGCGAAATCGGCGAGTTCCTGCTTGGGCTTCTGTGTAAAGAGATTGTAGGCGAGCCTGAGTGTCATCTCGCCGTCTTCGTGCAGCTTCTCGATGACGGCGTAGTCGTCGGGATAATTCTGGAAGCCACCGCCGGCATCGATGATCGAGGTGACGCCCAACCGGTTCATCTCGCGCATGAAATGGCGCGTCGAGTTGAGCTGATACTCCGGTGGCAGCTTCGGACCCTTGGCGAGCGTTGAATAGAGGATGTTGGCGTTGGGACGTGCGAGCAGCAGGCCCGTAGGATTGCCCGCGCCGTCGCGCTGGATCTCGCCGCCGGGCGGATTCGGTGTTTCCTTGGTGTAGCCAACAGCGCGCAGCGCGGCGCTGTTCAGCAGCGCCCGATCGTAAAGATGGAGGATGAACACCGGCGTGTCGGGCGAGACGGCATTGATCTCGTCCAGCGTGGGCAGCCGTTTTTCGGCGAATTGATACTCGGTGAAGCCGCCGACCACGCGCACCCATTGCGGCGGTGGCGTGACTGCCACCTGTCGCTTCAGCATCTCCATGGCTTGGCTGAGGGACCGCACGCCATCCCAGCGCAATTCCATATTGTAGTTCAGCCCGCCGCGGATGATATGCATGTGGCTGTCGATCAGGCCGGGGATCGCACGACGTCCGCCGAGGTCGATCACCTGCGTAGCCGGCCCGGCCAGCGCCCGCATGTCCTGCTCGGTTCCCGCGCCCACGAACTTGCCGTCCGAGATCGCCACCGCTTGCGGGTTCGGGTTGCTGCGGTCGAGCGTCGAAAAGCGGCCGTTGATCAAGATCACATCTGCATTCATCGAAGGCTCCGTCTGGGCGGAAGACCGACAAACGGACCCGCCAATCATGGCTGAAGCGCCGAGCGCCGCCGCTCCAGCATTGAGAGTTCGGCGGGTCAGGGTCACGTCGGCGCCTCCGTACGCTGCGGGGATGAACGCGGCCCCGAGGGCAATTCACCGAGCATATGCGGGGCGCATTCCGAAGAAAGCCACGATGTGTTCACCGGCTCACCCGAAAGCAGTCGCTTGGCGACCGGCACGACCTGCTCGCCGATCAAGATGCCGAGCAAGCCCACCAGCGCCACGATCGGCGGCGCTGGCGAGCGCACATTGAGCAGTGCGTAGATGACGCCGACGAGCACGCCGACCCCCAACGAGATGAGATAAAGCTTCATCGTGTTCCTCGACGTCTGTTGGCGTAATTGGCCGGAGTTAATCAATCTCGGCGGGTGGTCCGCTCAGCCACGCACGAACGCCAGCAGATCCGGATTAACGATATCGGGATGTGTGGTACACATGCCGTGCGGCAGGCCCTTGTAAACCTTGAGCGTGCCGTGTTTGAGGAGCTTGGCAGCGAGCAGCGCGGAATCCGCGATCGGCACGATCTGGTCGTCGTCGCCATGCATGACCAGCACCGGGATGTCGATCTTTTTCAAATCCTCGGTGAAATCGGTTTCGGAAAACGCCTTGATGCAGTCGTAATGGGCCTTGGTGCCGCCCATCATGCCCTGGCGCCACCAATTGTCGATGACGCCCTGTGAGACTTTCGCGCCGTCGCGGTTGAAGCCGTAGAAGGGTCCGGCAGGCACGTCGACATAGAACTGCGCCCGGTTTGCCACCAATGCCGCGCGGAAGCCGTCGAAGATTTCGAGCGGCAGGCCGCCGGGGTTCTTGTCCGACTTGACCATGATAGGCGGCACGGCGCCAATCAGCACAGCCTTGGCGACTCGGGAAGTGCCATGGCGGCCGAGATAGCGGGCGACTTCGCCGCCACCGGTCGAGTGGCCGATATGCACCGCATCCTTGAGGTCGAGTTCAGCGGCAAGCGCCGCGACGTCATCGGCGTAGGTGTCCATGTCGTTGCCGGTGGCGGTCTGCGTCGAGCGGCCGTGGCCGCGCCGGTCATGCGCGATGACGCGGTAGCCATTGTTCAGGAAGAACAACATCTGGTTGTCCCAGTCGTCGGCGCTGAGCGGCCAACCGTGATGAAAAACGACCGGCTGCCCCGTGCCCCAATCTTTGTAGAAAATCTCAGTGCCGTCTTTCGTGACGATGGTAGGCATGGTTCATGTCCCTCAAAATAAACTCGATTTGATCGATCGCAGCAGGCGAAACAGCTCAGCCCGCCTCGCTGGCGTGTTCGCCAAGCATTGTCTTGGCGTAGATGATGCCGAGACCATAGGCGCCGCCGAATTTCTTGGCGATGCCGGTCGTCAGTTCGTAGGTCTCGCCCCGGGCCCAATCGCGTTGCAGTTCCAGGAGATATTGCAGTGAAGTCATCGGCCGGGCGCCAGCCTGGACCATGCGGTCCATCGCGCGGTTGTGCGCCTCAGCAGAAACGTCACCGCAGGCGTCGGCAATGACATAGACCTCAAAACCCTGGTCGAGGGCAGACAGCGTCGGGCCGACAATGCAAACGCCCGTCCACAGGCCGGCAAAAACAAGCCGGCTCTTGCCGATCTCGTTGACGCTTTTGACGACTGCAGCATCCTCCCAAGTGTTCATCGAGGTGCGGTCGAGCATCGCCTGGTTGGGAAAGGCGTCGGTGATTTCGCTGAACATCGGCCCGGAGAAGCTTTTCTCCGCGACGGTGGTGAGGATGGTCGACACGCCGAAACCGGCGGCGGCGTGGGCGACCAGGGCTGCGTTATTTCTAAGCGTAACGGCGTCGATCGAATGCGTCGCGAATGCCATTTGCGACTGGAAGTCGATCATGACGAGCGTGTGATCATTCGGCGAGATTAAGCCTTTGCCCGGAGTCGGGGTCGCGTTTGGCATCGGTGTTCCTCTGTTCAGGGTTTTTCCAGCTATCCAGGAATGCTAGTTAGTTTGACTCGGAACAGATGAACAGTAGTGACCGCGAGGTTACCATGGACGCAAGAACCCGGGCCGAACGCGACGGCAGCGATGGCGTTGCCGGTTGCCGCCTCGACGACTTTCTGAACTTCCTGGCGCAACGCTGGATGAGCCACGTCGTGTGGACGCTCGCGCAGCATCCCGCGATTCGCTTCGGCGCACTGCGTCGCGCGCTGCCCGGCGAGATCTCCGCCCGTGTGCTTTCAAATCGGCTGAAAGCTCTTGAAGAGGAGGGCTTTGTGGTCCGGCGCGACCTCGGCACTCTGCCTCTTCATGTCGAGTATAGTCTGACCCCGAGGGGGCGGCTGCTCGACGCCGAGCTGCGGCGCGGCGAGGCTCAAATCGGCAGGACGAAAATCGCCGACGCCAAAGAGCGATGACGAGGCTGGATGGCGCGCCTGAGCTACATCACCGCTATCGCAGGCCGATGCCATTGAACGCTCATCGATCCTCCTGCGACCGAGCAGCGCTCTCCGAACGATACGGAACACCGCCGTCCGACCCGCCTGTTCCCGGGAGCAAATCTGAGCCGGGAATGTCCGACTAGGGTCATGATTGCCGGTTCGGTGGAAGTCTGGTTGCAAGACGGGATATCGACGCTGCAATGACCGTGGAGCATAGATGCTGTCATTTCACGCCAGCTTGATTACCACCAGGCGCTCAAAATCATCCTATTCGCACGCCGTAACCGCCTTTTGCCGCACGCATGGATCAAGGGCCTTTCCAGCCTTGAAACAGCTGCGCTATGTGTGGCTGCACGCTACCCGACCAACGAACAGGAGCAAGATTAGAAGATAGACAACACGCACAAGATCGCCCTGCCCTTGGATCGTGTTCATGCGAGAACAATCAAACTGAGTGCTGCGGGTATAGCGAAACTCGATTGGCCCACTTCAGAGCGAATTTCGCCATAAGTTGCTGATATTGAAAGATTTTAGTGGGCCCGGAGGGTGTTCAGAAAGCCAGAAGAATCAGCTGGTTAGAAATTAGTGGGACTTCCCAGTATTCAAATCTTTTCCATTGTGTTTCGATGGTGTTGTCCCACCGGAAAAAGCCTCCTCCATTTTCAAGCCCGACGCATCGGCAGGAATTTTGTGTGTCTCGGCGACGATCTCAAACAAGAGGATCAAAGACAGATTGTCAGTTGGGTTGCCTTATGTCCTGAAGTGCCCCTGAATCCGAGGAGGGCACTGCCCTGTCCAGCAAGGTCGGCGACAAGACCCCCCTTCGATTGAGCTAGTCTCTGGGTTCGCGGCGGTCTGGGGATCGCGCTCAGTCTTCTCCGCGGCAAGTGCCTTCAGACGCGAGAGTCTCTGCCGCCGCCTTGCGGTTACCTGCAGAGCGATCGCCTTCTGTGCGGTTTCGGTTGCAAGGATCAGTCGGGACAGGACATCCTGCGTTGTCTCGGTTTCAGCGCCCGGCGGCTCGGCAATCGTTCCGCCAATGTCGAGAGCGTGCTCCGAATTTCCGCGCTGGTCGAATCGTGCAAAGCTACCGGACGAGGAGGTGCCGGAGTGGGCCACGAAGTCAACCTCGACATAACCGGGCGGCGGGTCGTTCCAGTCCCCGAAGGTGCGGACCGGAATCGACCGGCGCACCGCCGAACTCATTCCGGCGCGACGGCGTTGCCCGCCGCGAGCCACAACACGCATCTGCGACAGGAGCCGATCCATCGTCGCTGCGCTGATCGTCAGCAGCTTGTCGCGAAGCTCGCCATCCACATCAAGCTGGCCATGCCGCGCAAGCGCCGGCAGCAAGACGGGGATCAGCGGCTTCAGTCGTTTCGAGCAGAGGCGGTCGGACGCCTCCCATAACAACACCACCAGAGCCTCTCGAACCTGAGCTCCATAACGGGCGGTATGCCGCCTCTCGGAAGGCGGCTTCGTCTTATGACCGCCGAGCACACGGATCGCGTGCTTGGGGGTGATAGCCGGTGACCGCGACAAACTCATCCAGTATCCGCTGCTTGTCGGACCGGCAGCTTGATGGATAGCGCTCGATAATCGCTTCAGCCAATTCCGCCCGTGTTGCCATGCTGATCCGACTTGCCATCCATCGTCCCCGAGCCAGGATGGCAGACGCTGCATCCCGTTCGGGACCGCGAACCTATCGGTAACATTCAGCGTGAGGCAATGCGGGGTCAAATCCTCACTTCGCTTGACACCAACCTGCCAGGCGGCACTAGCCGCCCGATCAAACATCCAGGCTGGAATCTCCAGCCACCAATCGGATCCCCGACCAGAGAGGCTGCAACGGGAACCTCTCTGCCAGCCTTCTCGACTACCCCATAAATATGAGGCCAAGCTCCCGGCCCACGGATGCCACAGGTAAAAGAGCTCGTGCTCCGCGATCCCATGGGCGTTCTGTCGTCGTGTTGTACAACACGCGCGGCCGCACTCCCAAGTTGCCTGGCAGACACCGGCCCAGTTCGCCACCACCTTCAATCCGCGACGGTCGCTCGCGCTGCGCTATCTGAAAGGCTCCGCGCCAGCGCCCTCGCTTCACACGCCCAGCAGGGCACAACCCCACGCCGGAACCGAACTCAAAACTGGATAGAAACTGGGGGCAACGTCAGCAGCAAGGGGCCGCCGTGATGCGGCCCCTTCTATTGGGCTAACCGCTAAATATGTGGTGTTGGCAGACCACACGCGACGGCAGGCTCCTTAGCGCTGCCGTCTGGTCCAAGCGGGTGTGGCAGCGGGAGGACAGCGACGGCGCACGGTCCAGGCTGGTGTGGCAGCGGGAGGGCACGCCCGATAGCGACACCGCACGGTCCAGGCGGGTGCGGCAGCGGGAGGGCACGCCCGATAGCGACGGCGCCCGGTCCAGGCTGGTGTGGCAGCGGGGGGGGACGCCCCATAGCGGAGGCGCCCGGGCCCGGCGGGGGGGGGAGGGGGGGGGCACGCCCGAAAAGGAAGGCGCCCGGGCCCGGGGGGGGGGGGCGGCGGGGGGGGGGCAGCCCCATAGCGGAGGCGCCCGGGCCCGGGGGGGGGGGGGCAGGGGGGGGGGGCGGCGGGGGGGGGGCAGCCCCATAGCGGAGGCGCCCGGGCCCGGCGGGGGGGGGAGGGGGGGGGCACGCCCGAAAAGGAAGGCGCCCGGGCCCGGGGGGGGGGGGCGGCGGGGGGGGGCGGGGGGGGGGGGGCAGGGGGGGGGGCAGCCCCATAGCGGAGGCGCCCGGGCCCGGCGGGGGGGGGAGGGGGGGGGCACGCCCGAAAAGGAAGGCGCCCGGGCCCGGCGGGGGGGGGCGGGGGGGGGGGGGCAGGGGGGGGGGACGCCCCATAGCGACGGCGCACGGTCCAGGCGGGTGTGCCGACTGGTTGGCGAATGCCACATGTAAATATTGCTCAAACTCGCGGCTAGCAGCCTGCCCCGGCCTTGCCCCTTCCAGCTTCAGCAGCGTTGCCTCGTGCGCATGCCCATTTGAATTTAGCCTGCTCAAATCCATTTCGGTCTCCTAGACTCACGGACATCACATATGCCCGAGCGTGACTGTTACTCGGGCAAGCTTTCGAAAAACTGACAGGCATAGGATGGGCGGCACTCGCGCCGTCCACCCTACGTCAATCGCCGCTATGGCTGCGCGCCGAGCGCATCGAGGATCGCCTGTACGACTTCGGTCATTTTTTCCAGCGCCCGCAGGTACGCCTCCCCGAAGGCCTGCTTGGGACATTTCACCTTCAAGGCCTGGGTTTGCGCAGCGATACGATTCTTGTCACTCTTCGGGAGCCGCAGATCGACGTCGACGGATGCGCGCCCGACTTCCGGTACCGGGCAGCTTCCAGATCGCGGCTGAGGGCGTCCCGGACCTGGTCGCGGCGACCGGCTGCCTGCGCCTCGGCCTCGGCGGCGGCAGCAATCGCGCCGGGCTCGACGACACGCAAGACCCAACTTAAACACCGCGAATTGGAAAGCGCTGGTGTTTCAATGTGTTGAGGGCGTGCGCAGGGTTGTTAGATGGTG
>NZ_AHAM01000149.1 GCF_000236565.1 Mesorhizobium alhagi CCNWXJ12-2
TACACATCCCTATGCGACAAACTCGTCGACATCACGCCGGAGCTCGATTACGTGCCGCAGCTAGCCACCGAGTGGACCTGGTCGGACGACGGGCTTGAGCTGACGATGAAATTGCGCGAGGGCGCGACCTTTCATGACGGAACGCCGTTCAACGCCGAAGCGGTCGTCGCCAACATCGAACGCTCGCAGAACCTGCCGGAATCGCGTCGCAAGAGCGAGCTGGCTTCGGTCGCCGGCATCGAGGCAACGAGCGAATTCGAGGTCAAGTTCAAACTGTCTGCGCCGGATGCGACGTTGCTTGCCCAGCTTTCCGACCGCGCCGGCATGATGGAATCGCCCAAGGCCCAGAAAGAGATGGGCCTCGACTTCGCCAATAATCCGGTCTGTTCCGGTCCGTACAAATTCGTCGAACGCATCCAGCAGGACCGTATAGTGCTGGAGAAATTCGCCGAGCACTGGAACGCCGACCAATTCCAATTCGAGAAGGTGACGTTCCTGCCGATCCCCGACACTACAGTACGGCTCGCCAACCTGCAGGCGGGCGACATCGATATGCTGGAACGGCTAGCGCCGACCGATGCCGCGGCCGTCAAGGCTGACAGCAACCTGATCTACGAACAGATCGTCGGCCTCGGCTATCAGGGCATCACGGTCAACATCGGCAATGGCGCGCGCGCCGACAATCCGATGGGCAAAGAGGCGAAACTGCGCCAGGCTTTGTCACTGGCGATCGACCGCAACGCCATCAACGAGGTCGTCTTCCAGGGCACCGCGTCGCCCGGCAATCAGCATGTACCGCCGTCGAGCCCATGGTACGTACAGGCCCACCCTGTGCAGGAGCGAGACATCGAAGCGGCCAAGGCGCTGATGTCCGAGGCCGGTGTCGACCGGATCGAAGTCGAGGTCCAGGTAGCCAACAATCCGGTCCAGGCGCAGCTCATGCAGGTCGTGCAGTCGATGGTGGCGGAAGCCGGCTTCGACGTCAGCCTGAAGGCGATGGAGTTTGCCAGCATGCTGTCCGAGCAGACCGCCGGGAATTATCAGCTCAGCCAGGTCGGCTGGTCGGGCCGCACCGATCCCGACGGCAACATCCACCAGTTCGTGACCTGCGAGGGCGGAATCAACGACTCCAAATACTGCAACGAGGCGGTCGACAAGCTCCTCAACGAGGCGCGTCAGACTAACGACGTCGCGGTGCGCAAGGAGAAATACGCCGCCGCTCAGGACATATTGAGCGAGGAACTGCCCATCATCTATCTCTACCATCCGAGCTGGATCTGGGCGCTGAGCAACAAGATCAAGGGTTTCGTCCCGTATCCGGACGGAATGATCCGCTTGGCGAAAGTGACGAAGGAGTAGGCTCCCGCCGCCGGAGGCGCTGCCACGCGGCGCTTCCGGCATAAATTCGCAGTCTCCGAGGACGCGCCAATGCTCGCCTATATCGGTCGCCGAATCCTGGTCGCGATACCGACGTTGCTGATTGTGTCGGTCTTCGTTTTCGCGTTGCAGAAGCTACTGCCGGGCGATCCTGTGCTCGTTATGGCCGGCGAGGAGCGCAATCCCGAGACACTTGAATATCTTCGCGAGAAGTACCGGCTCAATGATCCCGTGATCTTCCAGTATTTCTATTGGCTCGGCTCGGTGCTTCAGGGCGATCTCGGCCTGTCGCTGCGGACCAATCTGCCCGTGGCGACCTTGATCGCCCAGAAGCTGCCGGTGACGATCCAGCTTGCCATAATGTCGATGATCTTCGCCGTCGCCATCGGCATTCCGATGGGCATCATGGCCGCAGTCAGGAAAGGCACGACGCTCGACTTCGTCGCCAACATCGTGGCGCTGTCCGGCCTCTCTATTCCGAATTTCTGGCTCGGCATAATGCTGATCCTGCTCGTCTCGGTGAATCTCGGCTGGCTGCCGGCTTCAGGCTACGAGTCCCTGTTCGACGACCCCGTCCGTTCGCTGGAGACGATGATCATGCCCGCCTTCGTGCTCGGCACGGCGCTGGCCGCGACGCTGATGCGCCACACCCGCTCCGCGATGCTCGGCGTTTTGCAGGCGGACTATGTGCGCACGGCCCGTGCCAAGGGCATGTCCGAGCGCGTCGTGATCATGAAGCACACCTTCCGCAACGCGGTGCTGCCGATCGTGACCCTGAGCGCCCTGCTATTCGGTGAGTTGCTCGCCGGCGCGGTACTGACGGAGCAGATCTTCACGATTCCCGGCTTCGGCAAGCTGATCGTCGATGCGGTGTTCAACCGGGACTACGCGGTCGTCCAGGGCGTTGTGCTGTGCACCGCCGTCGGCTTCATTATCATGAACCTGATCGCCGACGTCCTCTATGTCGTCCTCAACCCGCGCATGAGGGGCGCGTTGTGACCGTCATCACCGATACGGACGCCGGCCAGATTGCGGCGCTGGAAAGCCGCGCCTGGAAGAAGCTCAAGGCGAACAAGGGCGCGCTGGTCGGCGGTGGCATCGTGTTGTTCTTCATCGCACTAGCGCTGCTGGCGCCGCTGCTGCCCATAGCCGATCCCAATGCCACCGATTGGAGCGCCATTCGCAAGGCGCCGTCGGCGGTGCATTGGCTCGGCACCGACGAAATCGGGCGCGACGTGCTTTCGCGCATGATCTGGGGCGCACAGGCATCGCTGCTTGCCGGCGTGGTGTCGGTGCTTATCGCTGTGGCGATCGGAGTACCTTTCGGCCTCGTCTCCGGCTATTTCGGCGGCTGGACCGACCAGGTCATTTCGCGCATGACCGACGCTCTGCTAGCCATGCCGTTCCTGATCCTGGCGATTGCGCTGGCGGCGTTCCTGGGCCCCAGCCTCACCAACGCGATGATCGCCATCGGCCTTTCGGCGATGCCGATCTTTATCCGACTAACGCGAGGTCAGGTGCTGGCCGTCAAAACCGAAGACTTTGTCGAGGGCGCCCGCGCCATCGGCCTCGATCACTTCCGCATAATAACACGTTACATCCTGCCCAACGTGTTTCCGCCGATCCTGGTGCAAGCGACGCTGACCGTGGCGACGGCGATCATCGCCGAGGCGAGCCTCTCCTTCCTCGGGCTGGGCCAGCAGCCCCCGGCGCCGAGTTGGGGCTCAATGCTAAATGTCGCCAAGAATTTCCTGAGTCAGGCGCCTTGGATGGCGCTCTGGCCCGGGATCGCAATCTTCCTGGTCGTCATTGGTTTCAACTTAACGGGCGACGGGCTGCGCGACGCGCTCGACCCGCGCGAAAGCTAACATAGAGGATTCTGCTAAATGCCAAGTTTTACCACCCGGCCGGAGATATTGGGCACATTCGGCGTGGTCGCCTCGACGCACTGGATAGCTTCCTCAGTCGGAATGAGCATGTTGGAGAAGGGCGGCAACGCCTTCGACGCGGCGGTGGCGACAGGCTTCACGCTGCAGGTAGTAGAGCCGCATCTGAACGGGCCGGGTGGCGACTTGCCCGCGATCCTCTATTCGAAGGCGAAGGACCGCGTCGAGGTGATTTGCGCACAGGGGCCGGCCCCCGCCGCAGCCACCATCGAACGCTACAGGAGCGAAGGCCTCGAGATGATTCCGGGCAATGGACTGCTGGCCACCGTCATCCCCGGCTCCTTCGATGGCTGGATGCTGATGCTGCGCGACTATGGCCGGATGAGGTTGCGCGACGTGCTGGAGCCGGCGATCCATTATTGCGAAAAGGGGCACCCCGTGCTGCCGCGCGTGGCGGCCACGATCGCCGAACTGAAAGATTTCTTCCAGGCGGAGTGGCCGAGTTCCTACGAGACTTGGCTGCCTGCAGGCCGCGCGCCCGAGCCGCATGCCAATGTGCGCAATCCCGTACTTGCCCAGACCTGGCGGCGCATTCTCGCCGAAGCGGAGACCAAGACCGACCGCGAGGAGCAGATCGAGGCGGCGCGGCGCGCCTTCTACAAGGGTTTCGTCGCCGAGCGCATCGAAGAATTCGTCTCCGGGAATGCGGTGATGGACGCCAGCGGTGAGCGCCACAAAGGCGTGCTTTCGGCGCAGGATCTGGCGGGCTGGCAGGCGACGCTCGAGGAGCCGTCGACGTTGCATTACCACGGCTACACATTGGCCAAGACGGGGCCGTGGGGGCAAGGTCCCGTTCTGCTGCAGTCGCTGGCTATCCTGAAGGAGGTCGACATTGGCGCGATGGACCCGAACGGCCCTGATTTCGTCCATCACGTCGTTGAGGCGATGAAACTCTCTTACGCCGACCGCGAAGTCTATTACGGCGATCCGGCCTTCATAGAGGTTCCGCTCGATCGGTTGCTGTCCGACTCCTACAATCACGAACGGCGCGCGCTGATCGGTCAGCAGGCCAGCCGCGAGTTGCGCCCCGGAACCGTGACCGGCTTCGAGCAGCAGCGCGCCGCGACGCTGAGCCTCCTCGACAGGCTGAGCTCGGCGGGCGATGCCGTCTACGAGCCGACGATGGCACACCTGTCGGAGCGGCGTGGCGACACCGTCCACATCGACGTCATCGATGCCGAAGGCAACATGATATCGGTGACCCCGTCAGGCGGCTGGCTACAGTCCTCTCCAACGATCCCCGGCCTCGGCTTCTGCCTCAATTCGCGCGCCCAGATGTTCTGGCTGGAAGAGGGGCTGCCCGCATCGCTCGCTCCGGGCAAGCGCCCGCGCACCACGCTTTCGCCGTCCTTGGCGTTGCACGAAGGTCGGCCGGCGATGGCCTTCGGGACACCCGGCGGCGACCAGCAGGACCAGTGGCAGCTCGCCTTCTTCCTGCGCCATGTCCATCACGGACTGAACCTTCAAGAGGCGATCGACTTGCCGCTGTTCCATACCACTCATTTCCCGAGTTCCTTCTATCCCCGTTCGCGCCAGCCCGGACACATCATGGTCGAAGAGACCATCGGTCACGAGACGCTCGCCGAACTCAGGGCGCGCGGCCACGAGATCACGGAAGCTGAGGCCTGGTCAGTCGGACGGCTCACCGCCGCGCGGCGCGACGCGGACGGGCTGATGCGCGCCGCTGCCACTCCGCGTCTCATGCAGGCATATGCCGTCGGCAGGTAGAGGTGACATTTTCGGTTGCCGCAAAGACGAGGAGACCGGCTTCTTCGCTGCGGGCGCGCCGAACTTCTTCGCAGCGGTGGAGATTGCCGCCCGCTCCGACGTACGCCGTAGCCCTGCCGATTGAGCCATGACAGAAGACACTAACCCGAAGGAAACGCTCAGATAATTGCCGCAAATGCGGTTATCGGCGGTCTACGCGTCGTTCCCGGCATACCCGGTGACGCCGTCCTGACCGTCAGATCTCGAAAGGAGGTTCAATTCGGAGCGCAGATGCTTCGGGTCGGACAGCGCCGTTTCGATCGCCGCATGGAGACGCCGCCAGATCGGCGCCGCCTCGGCCAGAACCGCCCGGCCGGCTGGCGTCAGCCGCAGCAGTCGGGCGCGCCTGTCCGTCGGATCGGGCGCCGTATCGACGAAGCCGCGACGCTCCAGCGGCTTGAGATTGGCAGTCAAGGTCGTCCTGTCCATCGCCAGCAGCGCCGCCACGCTGCCGAGGTTCGGCGGTTTCGGCCGATTGAGCGACATGAGGAGAGAGAACTGCCCGCTGGTGATGCCGGCGGGCTTCAGCGCGACATCGAAACGGCGTGCGAGCGCACGTGCCGCCCTCTGCGTATGCAGGCACAGGCAGGTGTCACGCACCAGAAGGGTGGTTTCGAAGGCAAGGTTGGCAGGAGCGTGCATCTGAAAGGTTGACATCCATAGACTCTTTACGTTGATATCAACATAGACAAGGAAGGGTCAAGCGCTTCGCCTGGGTCACCGGCCGCTTCGGCGTGGCAGCTCAATCTCTCCTGACGCGTCGCAGCACCAATCAAAAGGAGACGACCATGAAGATCGTGACCAGCCTGAGCTTCCAGGGCCAATGCCGCGAGGCATTCGAGTTCTACGCCAAGGTCCTGGGCGGAGAGATCACCGCCGCCATGCCCTATGGCGATGCGCCCCCCGGCATGCCGATCACCGATGAGAAGTACAAGACCTGGCTGATGCACTGCTGGCTCGATGTTGGGGATCAGGCGCTGATGGGCGCCGACATGGACGTCGGATGGGCGCCCAACATCGACAAACCCAAGAACGGCTTCGACGTCACCCTGCACACCGAGGACAAGGCCGAAGCCCAACGCTGGTTCGATCAATTGTCCGAAGGCGGAAAGGCTGTCATGCCATTCGGCGAGACCTTCTGGTCGCCCGGCTTCGGCTCCCTGATCGACAGATTCGGCGTCCCGTGGATGGTCAACGTCATTCCATCGGCTGACTGGAAACCGTCGCAGGGCTGATCCCATGCCCAAGAAGCACCGGTAGAAGAATGCAGCCGGATGTCGGCACCGGCGGCGCCGGTGCCGACATGCACTCTTCTACGCTTCGGCTGCGCGAGCGGGTGTCCGCCATCTTGTTGGCGTTCCAGCGCTATCCGAAGCTGACGTCGAGCTAGGGTTGGAGTCGACCGATGGGATGGGACCTGGCCCCCAAAGAGTTTGCTCAATACTGGAGTAGGCTTGACCGGATTCACGTCGCGCTCTGGAACTGGGGCAATGCGGCCCCGGCCCGCCTGATTCTGATCGACGACGAGAACCGCCTGTGCCGACGCAACACGGGAGATTGCCCTTATTGGGCCATGGCTTCGCGTAGGGGGATGCGGCTTTTTCAGGATTCGCAACCGGGTCGCCGTCGTCAACTCAAATTTGATGGGTTGGAAATGGCGGCCTCACTGTGAGCGCTGGCCGACCCGTCTGGAGACTTCCTCCGCACTTTCCACGCGCTCGGAATAGCGGTCCGTCAGGTAGTCCGTCCGGTCGCGCAGCAGCAGGGTGAACTTCGTGAGCTCTTCCATTACGTCGACGATGCGGTTGTAATAGGACGACGGCTTCATCCGCCCGGCCTCGTCGAACTCGTTGAACGCCTTGGCGACCGAGCTCTGGTTGGGGATCGTGAACATTCGCATCCAGCGGCCGAGGACCCGAAGTTGGTTCACGGCGTTGAAGCTTTGGGAGCCGCCGCAAACCTGCATGACCGCCAGCGTGCGGCCTTGGGTGGGGCGGACGCCTCCGAGCGACAGCGGCAGCCAATCGATCTGGGCCTTCATAATGCCCGTCATGGAGCCGTGGCGCTCTGGCGAGCACCAGACCTGTCCCTCCGACCACAACGACAGATCGCGCAGTTCCTTGACCTTGGGATGATCGGCCGACGTCGAATCCGGAAGCGGCAGTCCGGAAGGGTTGAAGATCCGCACTTCGGCACCCAGCCGGCGAAGAATTCGCGCCGCTTCCTCGGTCGCCAGCCTCGAATAGGAGCGTTCCCGCAGGGAGCCGTAGAGCATCAGGATTCGTGGCGGGTGTGCGGTGTGCGGCGCGTCGAAGAGCGCAACCGTGTCAACGGGCCGGAACTGATCCTCGACGAGGTTCGGGAAGGTGTCGATGGGACGTGCGGCGTCGGTCATTGGCGAACTCCAGGACTCGTGGCACGCGAAGCCACTCGGCATAATTTCGATATACTTGGAAATATAGATGGCACCAAGCTCACGTCAATCCTGCTTCGAACAAATCGAAATAGTGTCAGCGCACGCGCTCGCCCGAAGAGTCGATCACGACCTCGCCATCGTCTTTGGTGAAAGGACCGATGTCCGGATTGGGCAGGATGTCGAGGACAGCTTCCGACGGCCGGCACAGCCTCGTGCCCTTGGGCGTGACGACGATCGGCCTGTTGATGAGGATCGGGTGCGCCAGCATGAAATCGATCAACTCGTCGTCGCTCCATTTCGGGTCGCCGAGCCCGAGTTCGGCATAGGGCGTGCCCTTTTCTCGCAGCAGCTGGCGCGGGGTGATGCCCATCGCCGCGATGAGCTCGACCAGCTTCTCACGCGAAGGCGGCGTCTTCAGATATTCGATCACCTCCGGTTCCTCGCCGGACTGGCGGATCATGGCGAGCGTGTTGCGCGACGTTCCGCATTCCGGGTTGTGATAGATCGTCACTGTCATTCCGCAGGCCTTGTCTGTCGGACGGGTTTCGGTTCGGCAAGCATCCAGCTGGCCAGCGCGAGCGCCAGAACCGCGCCGAGAAGTTCGGCAAGGACAAACCCCGGCACGTCGATCGGGCGAATGCCCGCGAATGTGTCAGAGAAGGCGCGGGCGATGGCGACCGCAGGGTTGGCGAAGGAGGTTGAGGCCGTGAACCAATAAGCGGCGGTGATATAGAGGCCGACCAACCAGGGGATCGCCTCGGAGCGGAAGCGCAGGCCTGCCAGAATGGTGAAGACGAGGCCGAATGCCGCTACCCCTTCCGCCAGCCACTGCGCGCCGCCGCTTCGCACCGTGATCGAGGCCTGCCAGATCGGCAGTTCGAACATAGCGTTCGCGAGCAGCGCGCCAGCGATGCCGCCCGCCACTTGTGCCGCGCAGTAGGCAAGCGCCATGCCGGTGGCAATTTCCCGTCGAAGGGAAAAGACCAGCGTGACAGCAGGATTGAAATGCGCACCAGAAAGTGGACCAAGGATAGTAATCAGCACCACCAAAATCGCGCCGGTCGGCAGTGTGTTGCCGAGCAGCGCGAGCGCCACATCGTCCGTCAGCCGATCCGCCATAATGCCGGAGCCGATGACCGTTGCTACGAGGATGCCCGTGCCCAGCGCCTCAGCCGTAAGACGGCGCGGCAGATCTACAACCACACTCACCCCGCCTCCGGAAGGTTGTGGCCAATCTCATCCAGCCGTCGTTGCAGCGCGAGCTTGTCGATTGAAGCCATCGGGAGGCTGGTAAAGATCGAAATGCGGCTGTTGAGCATCCGGTAGGCATCGGCGAATGCGAGGTGCTTCTCGGCCTCGCTACCCTCGACGGCCGCGGGGTCAGGAATGCCCCAGTGCGCCGTCATCGGCTGCCCCGGCCAGACCGGACAGGATTCTTTCGCCGCGTTGTCGCACACGGTAAAGATGAAATTCAACTCGGGCGCGCCCGGCGCTGCAAACTCCTCCCAGCTTTTAGAGCGTGCGAAGGAGGTATCTAAATTGAGGCTCTCGAGCAGCTGCAGCGCGTAAGGGTGCACCTCACCCTTCGGCTGCGATCCAGCTGAGAACGCCTGGAACCGGCCCTGGCCGACCCGGTTCAGTATTGCCTCGGCAAGAATCGATCGCGCCGAGTTGCCCGTGCACAGGAACAACACGTTGAAAGGTTGATCGCTCATCGGCAGACTCCTTCTAGCATTCGCATGTGATGGCATCGATGACGGGACGGCACAGCTCCGGCGAGCCGTTGCAGCAGTCTTCCATGAGGTAGGCGAGCAAGTCGCGGAAGCCGGTCATGTCGGCGACGTAGCGCACGACGCGCCCGTCCCGCTCGGCACGGACCAGGCCTGCGTGATGGAGGATTTTCAGATGAGCGGAAGTAGTATTCTGGACTGCCCCCAGCCGCGATGCGATCTCCCCTGCAGGCACGCCCTGCGCGCCCGCCTTGACGAGAAGCCGGAAGATGTCGAGGCGGGTTTCCTGCCCAAGCGATGCCAGGGCGGCCAATGCGAGCTTCTTATCCATATATCCACAATAACCGATATTCGAGACGGTATTATGACAACGGGATCAGCGGCTCGAATGCCCCGATGCCCCAGTGCATCCCCCTACTACTCAGCAAGGGGCAGAACCGCAAAGCGGCCTGATCCATTCGTGCAGCAGTCTATTGCACAAGCCCGGGCACCCAGGGCTAATCCGCTCGCAGACCGTTCTCATCAAAAATGTGCAGGTTCTCCTCGTCATAGGCGAGCATCACCTCCTCACCCGTTTCCAATCCCTGCTGGCCGGGCAGGACGGCAAGCAGCCGATGACCGTCGGCGTCGCCGTGCACGACGGTCTCCGACCCGAGTTGCTCGATCAGCATGACCTTCGCTTTCAGCGTCGATTCGCCATCGTCCGCGCGCCGCAGATGCTGTGGTCTGATGCCGATGGTCGCGCCGGCGCTGCCCGGGAAAACAGCTGCTGGCAGAAAATTCATGCGTGGCGCGCCGATGAAGCCGGCGACAAACAGGTTGGCCGGCTTGTTGTAGAGATCGAGCGGCGTCCCCACCTGCTCGATGCGCCCGGCGCGCAGCACCACGATGCGGTCCGCCAGCGTCATCGCCTCGATCTGGTCATGCGTGACATAGATCATCGTCGCCGACAGCCGCTCGTGCAGCGCCGCGAGCTCCGCCCGCGTCGAGATGCGTAGTTCCGCATCGAGATTGGAAAGCGGCTCGTCGAGCAGGAAGGCGGTCGGGTTGCGCACGATCGCCCGCCCGATCGCCACGCGCTGCCGCTGCCCACCCGAAAGCTGCCCCGGCCGCCGGTCGAGATAGGGTTCGATCTCGAGCATCCGGGCTGCTTCGGCGATCCGCTGCTCGATTTCCGGCTTTGGCATTCGCGCGTTCTCAAGCCCGAAGGCGAGGTTCTGGCGCACACTCATATGGGGGTAGAGCGCATAGGATTGGAACACCATGGCCAGCCCGCGGTCGGCAGCCGCCACCCTGGTCACATCCTGGCCGTTGATCGCAATCTTTCCACGGGTCGGCCGGTCAAGCCCTGCGATCAGCCGCAGCAGCGTGGACTTCCCGCAGCCGGAAGGCCCGACGAACACGATCAGCTCGCCGTCCTGGATGTCCAGATTGATGTCGTGCAGGACCTTGACCTGTCCGTAGGCCCTGGAGACATCCGTGAGTGTTATACGGCTCATGAACGCTCCTATTTCAAACCGGCGCCGGCGATGCCGGTAGTGATGAAGCGCTGCAGGAAGACGAAGACCAGCACCACCGGGATCATCGTCACCACCGTCATGGCGAGGAGGAAATGCCACTGGATGTTGGTTTCGCCGGCGTAGGTGTTGAGCGCGATCTGCAGTGTGAAGAGTTCCCGGCGCGTCAGCACGATCAGCGGCCAGAGAAAGTCATTCCAGCGCCAGACTACCGAGAAGATCGCGAGCACCGCGAGCGCCGGAGCCGTCAGCGGCAGGATGATGCGCCAGTAGATCTGCCACTCCGACGCCTTGTCCATGCGCGCCGCGTCGATCAGCTCGTCGGGGATGGTGAGCATGTACTGCCGCAACATGAACACACCAGTCGGTGTGGCGACCGTCGGCAGGATCACACCCCAGAGCGAATTGGACAGCCCCATGGCCGTAATGGCCGAATAGAGCGGCACCAGGATGACCGACAGCGGCACCATCAGTGTCGCGATGATGATTAGCATTACGAATGAGCGGCCCCGGAAATTGTATTTCGAAAGGGCGAAGGCGGCCATCGAGTTCGTCAGCAGTGTGATGATGGTCGCCATCACCGTCACGAAGACGGAATTCCTCAGGTAGCGGAAAAAATCGAAGGACAGGAATGGCTGAACGTAGTTCGTGACGGCGAAAGCCACCTCGCGCACCGGTTTGCGATCCTGGATATTAACGCGGACGGTCTCGCCGGGAACCGCAGGATCCACCATCTGGGCGACCGTTCCGACGCGCCGCACCTCGGCCAGCACCTTGGTCGAGCCGTCCGGCTGGGTAACCTCGTAGAGCGGCAGCGGTTTTTCGTGGCCCTCGACTGTCGCCGCGGCGGTGACATAGGGCAAAATGGTGGGCGGGAACTCCGCCAGTGCCGCCGGCGACTTGAAGGAAGAGTTCACGAGCCAGATCGCCGGGCCGAACATCATCACGAAGCCGCCGATTAGCCAGAACCAGGTGAACGCGTCCGTCCAGTGCCAGCCGCGACCGCCTCGCCTGCGGAAGATGAACTCGGTGACGCGGCTCATCTCTTGCCTCGCATCTCGTTGCGCCGCGCGATTCCGAGCTGGAAGAGCGTCAGCACGATCAGCACCGCCCCCATGAGGATCGACGCGGCGGAGGCCAGGCCCGGATTGCGCAGGAATGATGCGAAGCCGACCTCGTAGATGTACTGCGTCAGGTAGAGCGTCGCCGTGCCGGGTCCGCCGCCGGTGAGCACGTAGACCTCGTCGAATATCTGCACCGCACGGATGAGCACAAGCACCAGCACGACGAGCAGGTTGGGCGCGAGCAGCGGCAGCGTGATGCGCCAGAAGACGCGTGCCGGCCGTGTGCCGTCCATTTCGGCCGCCTCGTAAAGATCCTTCGGGATCGCCTGCAGTCCGGCGAGCAGGATCAGCGCATAGAAGCCGACATGCGCCCAGATAGAGACCCCAACGGCGGCGGCGAAGGCCCAATTGCGCTCTACTAGCCAGTTCACCGGGGTCAGGCCGAGCTCGTAGAGCCCGAAGTTCAGCAGCCCCTGTCTTTGCAGGATCCAGCGCCAGACCAGGCCTACAACGACCGGCGAAAGCAGCACTGGAAAGAAGAAAACCGCGCGCCAGAAACTGCGCGCCTTGAGGTCGCGGTTGAGCACCAAGGCGGTGACAAGCGCGACAACGACCATGAAGACCACCTGCACGACGACGAAGCCGGCGGTATTCCAAACGGCAGTCCAGAACAGATCGTCGGTGCAGCTTTTCGGGTCGACATAGCTGCGGCAGTCGAACAGGCGTTGGTACTGAGCCGCGCCCACAAAGGTGCGGTCGGTGAGAAACAGCGCCGTTCCGCCGGTCATCGAATAGATGATGTTGATGACTAGCGGGAAGAGCACGAAGATGCCGAACACGGCCATGTTCGGCAGCAGAAAGAAGGCGGCCATGCCGTTGGTGCCGCCGACGCGCTGGAGCGCCGAAAGCGGCGGGTCGAGCAGGCGCGCCACGAGGGCGACCGGCGCCATCAGGATGGCGCCGGCGCCGCTGAGCACGCGGCGTGGGCTGGAAACCGTCACGAGCCCCCCTTCCGCACGCGGCCGCTCACTGCGCTGCTTCGACTTGAGCCTTGATGTCCTCGTCGATGCGGACGAACGCATCGTCGATCGACAACTCGCCGGCCATCACCTGGCTGATGCGGGTCACCAGCACGCCGTAAATCGGCGTCGCCCACTTCCAGGCCGGCAGGGCGTTCGCGTTCGGATGCACCTGGCCGGTCGCCTTGACGAACACGTCGAGTGCACCCTTCACATTGGCATCGTCCGTCTTGAAGTCGAGCGCGCCGGCCGCGACACTCTTGTGGGCAGGCAAGAACAGGGTGCGCTCGGTGAACTCCTTAACCACCGCCTCGCTGGCCAGGTAGTCCATCACCTTGCCTACCTCTTCCGGGTTCTGCGTGTATTTGATTCCCACGAGCGCAGCGCCGCCGGGCAGGCCGGTACAGGCCTCGGTGCCGCAGGGCGAGCCAGTCGCCACCCAGTCGAAGGCGTCGCCGATCTTGCTCGACAGCGCTGCGATCTGCCAACTTCCCGAATAGTAATAGGCGACCTGGGCATTGATGAAATCATCGATGCCCGCCCGGTAGGTCGTGCCCGCCGCGGAGACCCAGGTCTCCTTGTTCATGCGGCCGGTTTCTGTCCATTCGACCAGCTTGCGAGCAAAGGTCTTGACGCCTTCGTCGATCGGCGCCGGCATGCGATCCGGTCCGATATAGTTGCCGCCATAGGAGACGATCGGCGCCGAGATGCGGTGACCGGAGCGATCGATAGCGATCGCCGCGTTCAGTTGCTGGCTCTCCTGAACTTTTCCAGCCGCCTCGACCCACTCGTCCCAGGTGGCGTCCGCGCCGGGGATTTCTACGCCCGCCTGTTCGAACAACGTCTTGTTGGCAAAGCCGCCGGTTAGCGTCAGCTGGGTCATGAAGCCCGGAATGATCTTGGAACCGTCCGGACGCATCCAGTCGAATTGATCGCCGAAATTGGCCTGCCAATAGGCGGGATCGGCGATATGCGGGGTCAGATCGAGCCAATGGTCCGCCAGCGTCTTCAGATTGGTGACACGGGCGATGTCCGGCCCGCGTCCGGCTTCGAGCTCGACCGGAAGCTGCTCTTGCACGACCTTGTAGCCGACATCGTCGAGGATGACGTTGATGCCGGGGTTTTCCTTCATGAAGCGGTCGAGCAGGTCCTTGATGACCTCGCCCTCGACGCCGTCCGAGTACCACATCACGCGCACATCGCCGGCGATCGCCGCGGTCGATGACATCAGCCCCACAGCCAGGGCCACAAGCAGTGTCTTCGTCTTCTTCATTGCAGTCTCCTCCGTTGCGCGGCTCCCGATCCGCTTGGTTGTATGCTCCCGCCGGCGCTACCGGCTATCTCCTCCTCAGCGGACCGCACGGCAGGATGACCGCCTCGCCCGCGACCGTCCATAGGGTGGGATCGACAATGCGGTCCTCTGCCTCAATGCGTCCGTCTGCGTGGAAAACCACCTCGCCGTATTCCGGATCGTCGATCGACAGTCCGTCGCCCTCCCCGCGTCTGACGTCCAGATTCGCAAATAACGAGGCGAAAGCCTCGAGCGGTCCCTGGATATCAGCCTGTCCAAGTCTGACGATCCAGACCGCCTTATGGCCTGGCGCCCGTAATTCGTTGCCGGCGGTCGGACCCCGCTCGACCGGTTCGAAATCCCTGTCCGCCTTCAGCAGCAAAAGCCCGCCTGCGCTTTGCGCGAAAGCGCGGTTTCCGTCGATCCGCGACTTCATGAACGCACTCTGCGGAAACCAGGCATGCGTGAAGTCCGGCTGCTCGGCCGCGCAATCGAAGATGACAACTGCGAGCCCGCGATATTGGTGCACGCGCGGCAGCGTGCCGGAACCGCCCCAGTAGGACGGTCTGCCGTAACCCGAATGGATGACCTCGCCGGGATGGTTGATCCACACCTGTGCGTCCGGATCGTCGCCCAGGCGTAAATGCAGCACCGTTTCCTGATAGCCCCACTCGTTCCAGCGGTAGGCGGCCGCACTACCCATCGCGTAGTCGCGCGTCTTATAGTGATAGAGCTTCGCGATCCGGTTCTGGCCCTGCGCAAAACACCATTCCTGCCCTCCTTCGCGCCGGAAGGAAGCAATCTCGGCCTGCGACGAGGGCAATTCCAGCCCGTGGTCGCGAAGGCAAAGGGCAAGCTGCGGCAGCGCGTGGAAGCGCTTGCCATAGAAACCTTTACCCCAGACGAGCCGCGCCACACCCGACAGTTCGAGCGAACGCGCCGGCCGCAGCGTATGCTCATACGACCGTCCCTGTGCGCCAGTCAGCACGCCGTGGTGCGCCGAGCGGGCGACGATATCGAGCAGCCGGACGATCGCCGCACCGGCCCGGATGCGGACATCCGCGTCCGGCGCCAGCGCGAAGAGCGCGGTGAGGCCCTTGAGATCAATCGGGAAATACGGCGCGGAGTTGAACTCGGCCATTTCCCATTCCTCGAAATGGTCGAGCCAGGCGCGCACGCGAGCAAGGCCGGCGGCTGAATGCTCGCTCCCGAGGCGTCCCGAGCGCACGAATCGCTCCTGCGGGAACATGTGGCCAGCGAGGTAGGCGGCCGTATGAAACAGCAGCGCGTGGTTCTCTGAAAAATACCACTGCACATCGTTGCCGGGCTCGTCCATCCAGTAGCGGTAGTTCAGGATGGCGGCATCGATGCGCTCGCGCACCTCCGCCCCTATTGCGTCGACAAAACGGCGCCGGCACCAGAGCAGCGGCACGAGGATGAAATCGGCGCAGTCGTGGCAGTCCTCGATCGCCGGCAACGCGCCAAGGATCATCGCGTTCGTTTCCGGTCCGCCGCGCCCGGTCGCGAGCTGCGCCAGCGCCCGCACCGTATCGCTCTCGGCGTGGTTGGAAATCTCGTCCAACGCTTCCGTAATGCGCTGTTCCAGCGTCGCCGGAGCCAGACCCTGCCGGTCGGCGTGGCATATTTCGACGCCGAACACGCGCGAAGCGGTGAAGCTCGACGCGGTGAGTGACACCTTGAAATGTCTGAAATCGGCCGGCAGTTGCTCCGTCGCGGCGATTGGCAACCGGGTCTCGCCAATTTCGAGCCGCCTCCTGAACGAGACCGGCTCCTCGATCGACATGAAGTCGCCTTCGACCTCGATCGCGACATCGACCGCGACCGGCAGCTGGGAATGAGTGACGAGCGCGACCTCGCCGCCCGAATAGGCCGGCTTTTCGAAATGCATGGCTTCCAGCGCGGTTTCGATCGCTGCGGCCAGACCGCCCGGCGCGCTCGCCGGCAGCGCCTGCTCGGCCGCCGGGCCCGAGAGGTAGTCGAGTTGGAAATAATAGCGCACGTCCCGCTCGGCCAGATCGTCGAACCAGATGCGGATGTCGTTTGTGCCCGCGACGAGTTCGGCATCGAACTCCTGCGCCGTTTCCAGATTGCGTCCATACGGCGCCATCCAGCCGATCTCGGCGCCGTTGATGAACAGCACCGCACCGCCGCAGGCGCGCAACTTCAGGCGCGCGGAACCTGCGGCTTTCGCCACGATCACCGTTCGCGCCCATGTCCCGAGCACCGTCGGGCGGAACCAGAAGCCTGAGAGATCGACGCGCGGTGAGCCGAAGGGCAGCCAGACGCGTTCCGGCTCGAACGCGCCTTGCGGCGCCGGCCGCTTGCCGCGCCGCTCGGCGGCGAACCAGGTGCGGCAGGGATATTCGTGCGGAATGAAGTTCTTGTGCTTGGTCAGGAAGAAGAAGGGGTCCATTTCCCCCTTCATCGGTTGGTCTGGAACGTCGTAGCGATGCTCCGACGTCGCACCCAGTCCCCAGTAGACCACCTGCCTGCCCGCCTCCAGCGGTCGCCGCAGCGCAAAATCGGCCTCGATGAGCCCTGCCGCGCTCATCGCAGGCTCTCCAGGGGCACGGGCGACACGTCGTTGTAGGCCTGGTTCTCGCCGGTCATGCCCCAGACGAAGGCATATGGGCCGGTGCCGCTGCCCATATGGATCGACCAGGCCGGCGAGATGACGCAGTCGCCGTTGGCGACCATCAGATGGCGCGTGTTTTCCGGCCGGCCCATCAGGTGGACCACCCGATCCTCGGCTGCCAGGTCGAAATAGAGATACGCCTCCATCCGCCGCTCATGCAGGTGCGGCGGCATGGTATTCCAGACGCTGCCGGGCGCGAAATCGGTGATGCCCATCAGGAGCAGGCAGGACGGCGTGACCTCGGGATGGATGTACATGCGCAGCGTCCGCCTGTTGGCGCGCCGCTCCTCGCCGAGATCGAGCGGCTTCGATTCCGCCCGGCTGATCAGCCGGTGCGGAATGTCCGCGCCTGCCGGCACAGAGTTCATGTAGAACCGGGCGGGCTCGGCCGCATCGTCGCTGGCGAGCGTTATCTCCTTCGCTCCACGCCCGACATAGAGGATGTCGCGATTGGCGAGCGCGAAGCTTTTCCCGTCAACGATGATCGTTCCGCCACCGCCGAGATTGGCGATGCCCATCTCCCGCGCGGTGAACAAATGCGGCGTGCCGACATCTGCCCCGTCGCCGAAGGCGAGCGGCTTGTCTGTCGGGACCGCCCCGCCGACGATCAAGCGGTCGACATGCGTGTAAGCGAACTCGATCCGGCCCGGCCGGAACAGATTTTCGACCAGGAACTCCGACCGTAGCCGCTCCGTGCCGTAGCTATCGATATCGCCAGGCCCGGCGCCGTAGACAACACGCATTGTCATGCCGCCTTCTCCGCGCCTTCGGCGTGGATCATGCCCTCGGTGAGGCACAGGATCGCCAGCGCCTGCCCGTAGCCGGTCGGCTGGAGCGGAATGTCGCGATAGTGCTGCAGGTCGTGGCCCATGCGCGTGCCATAGGAGACGTTGCCGAGCACGCCGTCGGCATCGATGTTGGCCATCACCGCTTCCAGCGCCTTCAGCCCCGCCGCGCGGCATCCTTTCGGTCCCACGCCGATGCGTGCCGCCTTGAGCAGCCCGTAGCCGAAGCCCGCGGTCGCCGACATTTCTTCGTAGGAAGTCGGGTCATCGAGCAGCGTGCGCCATGCCCCCGAAGGTGTCTGCAGCTCGAGCAGCGCCTCGATCTGCGCCTCCAGCACGCCGAGCAGATAGGCCTCCACCGGCTTGCCGATGCCGCCGATCTCGACGAGGTCGAGTATGCCGACCGTGATCCAGGCGTTTCCCCGCGCCCACAAGGCGCGGGCGAAATTGTGCCGGCCGGCAAAGGTCCAGCCGTGGAACCACAGCCCCGAATGCGGGCCGGCGAGATAGCGCGCATGCACGAGAAACTGCCGCACCGCCTCGTCGACATAGTTCTGATTGCCGGCGGCGCGCCCGTAGGCGGCGAGAAACAGGCCCGCCATGAACAGCGTGTCGTCCCACAACTCGTCGTCGTTGATCTTGTCGGAGACGTTGTGCTGGAAGCCGCCCTCCGGCGTGCGAGGCATCTCGCGCATCAGCCTGTCGGCCCAGTCGGCCAGCGGCTTTTCCCAACGCGGATCGCGCGTTTCACTCCACAGCAACGATAGCGCCAGCATCGGGGCGGTCGTGTTGATGTTCATCGGCGGCAGGCCGGCGGCTAGGTGGCGGGAATACCAGTCGTCGACCGTCTTCTTCAGCGCTTCGTCGCCGGTGTGCTGCCACAGCCGCACCAGCCCGTACAGCCCGACGCCTTGCGGCCATTCCCACGAATCGAAGCTGATATAGTCGCCCGCCGTACCGTCGAGATTTGGCTCGTCGAAGCGTCCATCATGGCGCAGCCGCGTAAAGCCATTGACCAGTAGCTCGAGCTGCGAACGCATCTGTGCTGCCGATGGCGCCATAACTCCTCCCAAAAGCCTGCGATGCCCGACCGGAAAGTTCCACAACGGTTTTTCTTGCGCAATCTGAAAATTTTTTGCACCTTGCAGTCCTCTTCGGGAGAACAGGCGCGATGCTGAATAGCGGAAAGCGCGGTAGGCCGAGCCGTCGGGTGCGGCTGGAGGATATCGCGGCGCGCTGCCGGGTTTCGATCAGCACCGCCTCGCGCGCGCTTGCCGGTGGCAAGGGCGTGCGCGCCGACCTGCGCGAAAAGATCATCGAGACGGCCAAGAGCCTCAACTACAAGATCCCCACTTCGATTGCCGGCCGTAAGGTCTACCTTGCTGCCAGTAGCGCGGCGATGATCGACCACCTGCGCAGTCAGTTCACCTCCTATGTGCTCGAAGGGCTGAACGAGCGCGCCCGCACGCTCGGCGTAGAGCTCGTCACGCGTGCGATCGCCAGAGCAGACGAGGAGGTTGCGCTGCTCGAAGAAGCCGAAGCGGACGAAAGCGTCGCCGGGTGCCTGTTCCTCACGCTCGACGACGAGACCGTGCTCACGCTCACCAGCGGCTTCGGCAAGCCGATCGTGCTCGTCAATGGAGACGATCCGGCGATGCGACACTCCTCGGTAACGCCCTGCAACCGCTCCGCCGCGCGGCTCGCGGCCGAGCATCTGCTCGACCTCGGCCACAAGCGCATTCTCTTCCTCATGCGCCGCGGTCGCCGCACCATCGAGCGTCGCTTCGAAGGCTGGCAGGACGCCCTGAAGGCGCGCGGCATCAACCCCGCTGCCGCAATCGAGGTGGAGGACTGGCTGCCCGAGCTTGCGGCGGAAGCGGTGGCGAGCCGCATCGCAACCCGCGGGCTCGATTTTACCGCCGTGCTTGCCGCTGGCGACAGTCTCGCCGTCGGCGCCATGATGGGCATCGAACGCGCGGGCTACCATGTCCCTGCCGACGTGTCTGTGATGGGCATGGACGACCTGCCGCAGGCGGCTTTCCAGAATCCGCCGCTCACCACCATGCACATTCCTATGCGCGAGATCGGAGCAGCCTCGCTCGACCTTTTGCTCGACGACCTCGGCGGCATGGACCTGCCGCCCCGCCGCGTCGAGCTCGCCTGTCACATTGTAGAACGACAGTCGACCGGGCCGGCCCGCGCCTGATCGAGGTTCGGCGCTCACGTCTCCAGCCGGTCGGGCCGAGAAAACCCGTCAAAGCGGCCATATTCGCCGCGCGCGAAAAGCAGCGGCTCCCCGTCGCGCAGAGTCGCCGCCGTCACCTGCCCTAGCATGATCAGATGGTCGCCGCCGTCATGCGCAGCCACCCGGCTGCATTCGAAGCGCGACAGGCACTCCGCGAGCAGCGGCACGCCGGCCTCGTTTTCGCCGAAGGCAAGCCCTGCAAACGCATCGCCCGACCGTGCGAAGCGCCGGCCGAGGTCGAGCTGCTCGGCGCCGAGCACGTGGACGGCGAAGTTCTCGCAATCGGCGAACGCGTCGAAGCGCTTGGAATGGCGGCCGATCGACCAGAGCACGATGGGCGGATCGAGCGAGACGGACGCGAAGCTGTTGGCGGTGATGCCTACCGGCCCGGCTTGTGTGACGGTGGTGATGATGGTGACGCCGGTGGCAAATCGGCCTAGCGCGTCACGGAACTCGCGCTTCCTTTCCGGACCGGGGACGAAGCTTTTCATAGGCATGGCGCGATCGGCAAAGTGGTACATCAGGCTGTCTCCTGTCCAGGCATGGCAACACGGAACTCGATGTGGCCAGCCCGACCCCGTTGCATCAGCGACGCTCCCCTGTGCCGAGGGGTGTCGCCGGGGTGCTGGCGGGCACCCTGCCATATACATGCGGAAGCGAGCAGGTTTTCAGCTCCGGCAGCACGCGCTTGCCGAAGGAAAGGCATTCGTCGATATGCGGATAGCCGGAGAAGATGAAGGCGCGGATGCCCATCTTCTTGTATTCCTCGATCTTGGAAAGGACCTGGTCGGCCGAGCCCACGATTGCGGCCCCGCAACCCGAGCGCGCGCGGCCGACGCCGGTCCACAGATGCCGCTCGACATAGCCTTCCTCGTCGGCGAGGTCGCGGTTCTTCGCCTGGTGCGCCACGCCGAGGGAAGTGGAATCGAGCGCCCGCTCGCGGATCGCCCTGCCCTTCTCGTCGTCGAGTTTCGACACGAGTTCGCGGGCATATTCGCGCGCCTCTGCTTCGGTGTCGCGCACGATCATGTGCACGCGCAGTCCGTAGTCGAGCGTGCGTCCATGGGCGGCGGCGCGCTCGTTGACGTCGCGCATGCGCTGCGCCAGCATTTCCTTGGTCTCCGGCCACATCAGGTAGACGTCGCATTGCGCGCCGCAGAGCTCCAGCGCGTCCGGCGAGTAGCCGCCGAAATAGAGCAGCGGTCCGCCGTTCTGCTGGTAGGGTTTCGCCGGATCGGCCGACACTTTCTTGAACTGGTAAATCTCGCCCTGGTGGTCGATCTCGTCCCGCGTCCAGGCCTGGCGCAGGATCTCCACCACCTCGTGCGAGCGGCGGTAGCGGAACGTACTGTCCGCGGTCTCGCCCGGAAAGTCGGAAGAGATGATGTTGATCGTCAACCGGCCCTTCAGCATGTGGTCGAGTGTGGCCACAGTGCGCGCCAGCATGATCGGCTGCATCTCACCGCAGCGAACCGCCGCCAGCAGGTTGATCTTCGAAGTGATCGGCGCACAGCCCGCCACGAAGGACAGCGTGTCCTGCCCCACCTGATAGGAGGACGGGCACAGGACGTTGCGGAAGCCCATCTCCTCCGCCGTCTTTACGATGTCGGAACAGTGCTCCCAGCTCGAGCGCAGGCTGCCGTCAGGCACACCGAGATAGCGGAAATCGTCGGAGCAGAGCGCAGAGAACCACGCGACTTCGGCTGCGTCCAGATCGGCGGACGTAATAGGCACGACCGTCATGCTTGACCTCATGCTGCAGCGGTTGGAGGCGGCTGCACTTTTCGCTTGAATAACATCTGCGTTGGTGTAGATCAATAGTGTATCAATTTTCCTTCGTGCCAGGACCGTGACAGCCCGCTATTCGCTTCCCATGCATCAGCAGATCAGCGAAATGCTGATCCGTGAGATCGCGGCCGGCCGCATGATAGATGGCGAGAAGCTGCCGCCGGAGCGCGAGATGGCAACCAGCCTCAGTATCGCGGTGGGCACGTTGCGCAAGGCGCTCGCAGACCTCGACCGCAAGGGCCTGCTGGAGCGCATCCAGGGCTCCGGCAATTACGTCCGCGCGAAGCCGAACGTCGACAGCATCTACTCCATGTTCCGGCTGGAGCTCATCGAGGGCGGTGGACTGCCGACAGCGCGGGTGCTCTCGGTCGACCGGCTGCCGAAGACCGCCGACATGCCGCAATTCGGATCGAACGCCGAAGGCCACCGCATCCGCCGGCTGCGCAGCCTCGGCGGCAAGCCGGCGGCCATTGAGGAGATATGGCTCGACGGCTCCTATGCGAACATTATCGCCCCGGAGGATCTGTCGGACTCGCTCTATCTTTACTATCGCAAGGCGCTTGGTTTCTGGATCGCCCGCGCGGAGGATCGCGTCAGCGTCGGCGAGGTGCCCGGCTGGGCGCCGCGCGAATTCGGCCGGCCGGCCGGTGCGGCCGCCGGCTTCATCGAGCGCATCGGCTGGACGCAGGACGGGACGAGTGCGGAGTTCTCCCGCACCTGGTTTGATCACACGATCGCGCGCTACGTCGCGCGGCTAAGATAGGGACCCGCATGAACAAGCCCGTTATGTATGGCGTCATCGGCTGCGGCATGATGGGCCAGGAGCATCTGAGAAACATCGCATTGCTGCCCGATGCCGGCGTTGCGGCGATCTTCGAGCCCGACCCCGAGATGCGCAGAATCGCCGGAACCCTCGCGCCGGGGGCCGCTCTTGTCGACGCCGCCGCCGAGGTCATATCGCATCCGGCCATCGACTGCCTGCTGATAGCCAGCCCCAATCATTGTCATTTCGAACAGTTGCGCGAGGTCGCCGCAACGCGCGCCCTCCCGGTCCTGGTCGAAAAGCCGCTTTTCATCGACGCCGCCGAGGCCAGCGCGGTGAAAGCCTTCGCGCAAACCTATCCGGCGCCGATTTGGGTGGCGATGGAGTATCGCTACATGCCGCCAGTGGCCCGCTTCATCCGCGAGGCGCAGGCGGTGACCGGCGGCATCCGAATGCTGACCATCCGCGAGCACCGCTATCCCTTCCTCGACAAGATCGGCGCCTGGAACCGCTTCAACCGGACTTCCGGCGGCACTTTCGTGGAAAAATGCTGCCATTTCTTCGATCTGATGCGGCTCATTTTGAAGTCGGAGCCGGTGCGCGTCATGGCCTCGGCGGGCCAGGCGGTGAACCATCTCCACGAAAACTATGGCGGAGAGACTCCCGACATCTGGGACAACGGCTATGTGCTGGTCGATTTCGCCAGCGGTGCGCGCGCCATGCTGGAGCTCTGCATGTTCGCCGATGGCAGCCGCTACCAGGAGGAAATCATTGCAGTCGGGGAAAAGGGCAAGATCGAATGCCTTGTTCCCGGGCCGAGCCGCTTCTGGCCGGAGAACCTGGGGCCGCTGCCCACGCCGCAACTGATCGCCACCCCGCGCCGGCCCGAAAGCCCTTACACCATCGAGCTGCCGGTCGATCCAACCCTGCTTGCCGCCGGCGATCACAACGGCTCGACCTTTTTCCAGCACAAGCGTTTCTGCGCGGCCATACGCGGAGAGGGCCCGATCGAGGTCACGGCCGACGATGGCTGGCGGGCCGTGGTCATGGGTATGGCGGCACAGCGCTCCGCACACGAGGGAATGGCCATCGCCGAGCCGCTGGCGCTCGGATGTGATTCACTGCCCCGTTGATTGACTGCCGTAAATGCGCTCAAGGGGGTCAATTCTTCCGGTTCCCGAACAGGAAGGTTGCGCCATGAGCGGCTGTTCCTTTTGTAATTTTGAAGGTCAGGATTGACCGGAAAAGCGGTCACACAATCTTCTGGGCACTGTCAGCTGGGCGGACGGCTATGGCTCCGCCTGCGTTAGTCCGGCATTTTCGACTTTTCGCAGATGCCATCAGGATTTTAGAATTAGCAGATCCAAGTATTCGCCCACTGCTGCCAGCAATGACGCTCGGCTCGCTACGTTCAGCTTGGAATATATGCTATTCAGGTGAATCTTGGCGGTGCCTTCTGCTATCCCGAGGCTTCGTGCGATCTCCTTGTTGGACAGGCCGCGGCTAGCCAGCGCCACGATCTCCCGCTCCCGATGCGTGAGCAGCCGGAATAGATCGCAGGCCCGATTGCGTCGTTCGGTCTCCCGGTCAATGGCTACTGCGACCGTATATGAGGGGAGCCATCGCCGGCCAGAGGCCACTTCGCGCAGGCAATCCACGAGCGTGTCGGGTGCGGCATTTTTCATAACGAGACCATCAACGCCGCCGAATACGGCACTCACGATATCCGCGTCCCCGATGTCGGCTGTCAGAAGCACGACGCGCGTCGGCAGACCGGCCGCTTTGGTTTCCATCAATATGTCGAGCCCGCTCATCTCTGGCATGTTCTGGTCCACGACAGCGATGGCAGGTCTGTATTTTCGGATCTGCTCAAACGCGGTGAGTCCATCGGTGCAAGTGGCAAGGACCTCCAGGTTCGGATCGCCTCGTATCAAATCCGACAAGCCGCGCAGAATAAGTGGATGATCATCGGCGACTAATATTGTCGTAGGCGTGGGGCAGAGGCTCATTTGAGCGGGACCGTTAAATTGATGTCCAGACCGTCCGGCGAGCTGAAGAAATTCATCACCGCGCCAAGGTCTCTGGCTCTGCGCCTTAGGGAAGCAGAACCGAGGTTTTGCCCGAACACGATTTCGTGGGGAGCGGCGCCGGACCACCCGGGAAGGCCGCTGCCATTGTCCCGCAGGGCGACGGACAACGCCTTTTCAGACGCAACCACGTCTAGTTGAAATCTCGTTGCTCCCCCATGCCGAACCCCGTTGGCAACTGCCTCGGCTATGAACAGCGACAGGCCCTCGGCGGTTTCCCTCCTGGCGAGGAGGCCGGCCGGATATACAGACTGCGATATCTTGCAGTTCCACTGCGCCTCCATTTCTTTCAACACTTTCGCCACGGTGGCTTCGACAAGCGCGTCCACTGCATGTCGGCGGTCGTCGCCGCGAGCTTCGGAGACGAAATGGCGAAGCCGGTTCTGCTGTTCCGCTATCGAGTTCCTGATCTCGACGACTTGGCGGCTTTCGGTCAGGGAAAGTCCCTGCTCCAGGGCTTTCAGCTGCAGCCCGATCGCCGCCAAGGATTGCAGCAGGCTGTCGTGAATATCCCTTGCAAGCTTGCTCCTGCCTTCCCGCACCGCCGCCTCCACCAGCTTCGCCCTGAGATAGTGATGCTCTATCTCCGCGCCGATCCGGAGCGCCGCGATGGCGGCCAACGGCAACAGATCGTCCCCGAGATGCCTTTCTCCGACAAGAAAGAGCCAACCGCTGTGGGACGCGCCGTCGAAGGGAGCCATGGCCGAATGCAATATCTCGTGGTCGGTCAGGATCTGGTTCGGAATCTCGTTATGGACGCCGACCCGGGGGGCTGCACGCACGCGCGATTTGACCTTGCCGGGAGCAGGGTCGACCGCTTCGGCGTCAACCGCATCTTCCATGGAATATCGGGTGGAGCCGCCCACGAACTCCGCGATATACCGATGCGGTTCATAGTGATCCTCCCAGACGACCAGAACACGCGGGACATTGGTCGTTTCAGACAGGTGGGCGAATATCGGATCAAGGTCCGGAAACCGCTCGTCCGTAGTGGTTCCAGCAGGCCACGCCGCCAACCGCGCATAGCGGAGGCGCTCTCGCTCCAGGATCGCCACAAAATACAGGAAAAGGACGCCCGCCACGATGAGATAGGCACTGCGCAGAATGGTCCTGGTTGTGTCCTCGCCGTGCTCGATATCCGCTGTCGCAGCAAGAACACCGTAGATGACCACGATCAGGATCGCGGTCGCAATCACACCATGCCAGCTCCACCGCAGGGTCGCCGAGAAAAGAGCGAAAGTGAAGAACACGAAGAACGGGCTGGTCGGCCCTTCCGTCAAGTAAATGAGGACGCTGAAAACGGCGATGTCCACCGCGTGGACCACTAACGCAGCAATCCCGCCAGGCGAAACCCGCATTGTCTGCAGCGCCAGCGCACCGGCATAGAGCACATAGGCGGTCAGAAAGTAATAGGCGAGTTCGCTGCTTCGAGCCGGCTGTGACGGGTCGGCATAGATCGCCAAAAGTGCGAACACGGAGAGCGCAAAGCGCGAAATGGCCACCATCTGCCACGGCCGGACATCGCGAAACCGGTTGCCCACATGGACAATGGCTCGCGCCGTCCCGAGCCGGAGAATCCGTCCCTCTCGCCGATCGTATGTCAGCTGCCCTGCTCCCACTACCCGGCAAGAGCATAGCGCGTTTCGACGACGGGTTAGAAGCATTTCCTAATATTTGGTTAAGAATACTGGCGCATGGGGCGTTTTTACCTGGAGCGAAAGCGCTGGAACGGTCGCAGAAACCTGCAAGTCCCAAAAACAGTGGCTTCACAGTCCCACGCCGCTCGGGCTCGCCCGCTGGTTCCCGTAGTTAAGGTAAACAAAGGATGTATATCCTCGGATATATAGACGGCTCGCTGCATTGCGAGCATGGATATGGCAAGCAGCCATCATGGTTTGTTTTGTGCTGCGGGGATCGAGCCTTGATGGCTCACAAATGGGGTAGGGAGTAAATTCAAATGGCCACTGTTCTAATCAGTACAATGGAAGACGCTGCGTCCGGCGTGAAGTTCGAAATATACGCAGAAGAGGTGGGCGGGCAGGTCGTATTTACGATCAAGCACATCACTGGAAACGCCGACATCCAGGGTTTCTTCGTGGACCTTGGTAACGACGGCGGAGCCATCACGTCTGTCGGATCGAAGTCAAACAACATGAACGGCTCGTCCAACGATGGAACGAAACTGGACGGTTGGGACTATGGTACGGCGTTGGGTACAGTTGGTGGCAGCGATGCCAACTATACAACCCCAAACACGGAAAAGTCCTTCACGATAGCTGGAATAACGTCCCTCGCTCAGTTAGACGGAGCCCAACTGGGCATCCGTGCGACCAGCACCGGAGCTGACGGCCAAGGCAGCCTGAAGCTCGCCGACGTCGTGGAACTGCCGCCCCCGCCGCCGCCAATCGATCATTTCCCGCCGCGGACCCAGGATATCTCCCATGTCGATTTCTATATGGACAAGGATGGCGACGGTGACGTCGACGTCTATGTCCGGGTAAACACGTCGGCTGCTGTCAATGATGATCTGGATACTTGGTACCAAACGGCGCTGAACTTCATCAAGAGCGCCGATCTGACGGGGGATGGCGTCGGCAACGATTTGCAGAACGCCGTGCTTCTGGGCGTCGCCATCAAGGGTGGAAGCCAAGAAGCGAAAGTGTTCTACGAACTGGATGGCAATCCCAATGACGTCGATCCCTTGCCAACTCATGGGATCCTCGTGGACAACCCGGTTGGTTTCGGCGGCCACGGTCTTGGGGCGTACAACGCGGTGATCTCCTACGATGGAACAACGTTCCAGGTAGGCACGGCCTGGTCGGGTCAGGATTACCTCGGCTGATACGCCAGCGTCCGCTAATGCGGATAGCTCGCGCGCATAGAGAACCCCGGCAGCAGGTGCCGCCGGGGTTCTCTGCCTCAAGAGCGGCGATCGAAGGCCTCGAGGCTACGCAGCCCTCCGGGTCGGTAAGCGTGGTTCCCGCGCTGGCTAACCTCGGTTTGACTTGCACTGCCCGGTCGCCGACTTGAAGTCTGTAGTAATACCGGCTTTTGAGTCGTCGGCGGCAGTCAAGCTAGCAAATTCAAGTTAGTAGTTTAGTTTGCGTACGCTGAGGTAGTTGTGGCAGAAAAGATAAAATCAGATGAAATCCAGCGCGTCTTCGACGCCTGTCTCAGCTATTTCTTGACGGCTGGACTGTTCAGCTTCGGCATGAACCTGCTCTATCTCGCTGCGCCGCTCTACATGCTGCAGGTCTACGACCGCGTGGTCTCCTCCGGCAGCCTGACCACGCTTGTGATGCTTACGGTCGTGCTGCTCATGGCCTTGGCCGCGCTCGCAGCACTGGATATAGTGCGTGGCAGGGTGCTTGCCCGCGCTGGACTCCGCCTCGACGGCCTGCTCGCGGGGCGCGTGGTCGCTGCCACGCTTGAGCGCGCCAATGGCGCCAGCAGCCAACCCTTGCGCGATTTCGACACCTTCCGTCAGTTCATGAGCGGCTCCGGCATCAGCGCCATCTTCGACCTTCCCTGGGCGCCGGTCTATATTCTTGTCCTCTATGTGCTGCATCCGATGCTCGGACTTTTTGCGCTGGCTTCGGCCGTCATCCTTGGACTGATGGCGCTGCTCAACGAATGGCTGGTGCGGCAACCGCAGAAGGATGCCAATGCGGCCGCCGCCCGCAATTACAGTTTTACCGAGATGAGCCTGCGCAACGCAGAGGTCGTGCAGGCGATGGGTATGAGCAGCGGGCTGCTCAAGCGCTGGAGCCGCGATCGAAACAGGTACCTCACCCGGTATTTGGAGGCTAGTGACCGCGCCGGGGCGATGATCAGCCTGATCAAGTTCCTGCGCATGGCGATGCAATCGCTGATCCTCGGCGTCGGCGCCTATCTGGTCATCGAGCACATGGCGACGGCGGGAATCATGTTCGCCGCAATGCTTTTGCTGGGGCGCGCTCTGCAGCCGGTGGAACAGGTGGTCGGCAACTGGCGCAATCTCGTCTCGGCGCGCGCCGCCTGGCTGCGCGTTCGCGACCTTCTGGCCGCGAACCCTCTCAGGGAGAGGCCACTCTCCCTGCCGCAGCCGCTGGGATGTCTTTCGGTCGAGGGGTTGACTTGCGCTACGCCAGGTAGCCTGAAACCTATCCTGCTCAATGTTAGCTTCCGCCTGGAGCCGGGCGAAATCGTAGGCGTCATCGGCCCATCGGGCGCCGGCAAGTCGACCCTGGCGCGCCAACTCGTCGGCGTGCAGCGGCCGACGGCGGGCGTGGTGAGGCTCGACAGCGCCGACGTCGCGCGATGGCCGCGCGAACTGCTCGGTCGCCATGTCGGATATCTGCCGCAGGACATTGAAATCTTTGCCGACACGATCGCCGCCAATATCGGCCGCTTCCAGGACAATGTCGATGCGGAGATCATTCTGGCCGCGCAAATGGCCGGCGTGCACGACAAGATCCTGCGACTGCCAGACGGCTACGACACCCAGGTCGGGGACGGCGGCGCGGTGCTCTCGGGCGGCGTGCGCCAACGGATCGCTTTGGCCCGGGCTGTTTTCGGCAATCCAAGCCTGGTGGTGCTCGACGAGCCCAATTCCAATCTCGATGCCGAGGGCGAGAACGCCTTGGCCGAGTGCCTGGGCCGTTTGAAGGATCAGGGCGTCACGGTTGTGGTGATCTCACACCGCATGGCCACTTTCGGCACGGTCGACAAGATATTGGCCCTCAAAGACGGAGCGGTCCTCGCCTTCGGACCGCGCGACGAGGTCGTCGCCACCCTCACCCGCCCCGTGCCGGCCAAAGCCAGCCATGCCGAAGCCGTCAAGCAGCGGGCGCTAGCAGCCGTTTCGGGAGACGAAATCAGGACTACGGACGATGCTGCGACCACCTGATCGAACGCTCGCCCCCTCCTCGAGGGTCTTAAGGATCTTCGGCCTGGTGCTGCTGGCGGCGCCGGCATTGTGGGCTTCTTATCAGATCGGCAAACACGGCAAAGGAACCGCCGCGGAACTCGTCAGTTGGCTCCCGCTCGAGCCAATCACCGCCCTGCGCGATTCTCTTCTGGCGCGGGCTCAGGTGCTGCCTTCCAACGAGACGGTCGAGTGGTTGTTGGCCGCCCCTTCCGATGCCCTCGAAAGCTGGCGCTGGTTGGGCGACGTGGTACAAGCCATTCCGGTCTGGCTTCTGGTCTGTCTGACTGGCCTCCTTCTCCTCGTCCTTGCCAGTCTATACCGCCAGCGCCGGCGGCGGGGCGTCACCGAACTTCCGAGGGAATATTCGGGTGCCCGAGCCCTTGCCGTCAATGATGAAGGCCATGCGGCGATGCCACCGAGTGACTCGGCGCGCGGCGCTGTTTTCGCCGGCTGGATCACCTTGCTTCTCTTTTTCGGTGGCTTTGGCACGTGGGCGGCGACGGCGCCGCTGAACGGAGCCGTCGTCGGCGAAGCGGTCGTCAAGGTGGAAGGCAACCGCAAGAGCGTGCAGCATCTCGAAGGCGGCATCGTCAGGGAGATCAGGGTGCGTGAAGGCGATCTGGTCGAGGCCGGCGATGTTCTAGTCGTTCTCGACGACAGCCGAACACGCGCCGAACATGACGTGCTCTCGCAGCAATATGCGGTGCTGCGCGCCACTGAGGCACGCCTGTACGCCGAATTCAGCCGCAGCCCGCATATAGACTTCCCGCCCGACCTCCTCGTTCGCACTGAGCCGTACGTCGACGCGGCCATGGAAGGGCAGCGGCAGGAATTCGAAAGCCGCAGGCAGGCGATTGGTGGGCAGGAGCTTATGCTCAAGCAGCGCGCGGCCCAGTTGCAGGAACAGATTGTCGGGCATAAGGCCCGGCTGGAGGCGCAGCAAAAGCAACTGACTTCCGTCCGGGACGAGACGGAGAGCCTCGCCGACCTGCTCAAGAAGGGGCTCGTCACCAAGCCGAGAATTCTGCAGCTCGACCGGGCGGCGGCAAGTCTCGAGGGAGAAATAGCGAGCACTGCAGCAGCAATCGCTTCAGGCCGGGAGGCATTGGGAGAGCTCTCCGAACAGATCACCCAGCTTCAGAAGGAGCAGTCCATGAAAGTGACTGCCGCTTTGCACGACGTGCAATCACGGCTTCTGGACGTGGAGCCGCGCCTGCGCAACGCGGATAATGCGCTCGAGCGAAACGCGATCCGCTCCCCCTATTCGGGCAAGATCGTCGACCAAAGCTTCTTCTCGGTCAACGGCGTCATTCAGCCAGGCGAGCGCATCCTGGACATCGTGCCGCACGCAACCTCGCTGGTTGTCGAAGCGCGGGTCAGGGTCGAGGATATTTCCGAGGTGAGGCCCGGAATGCCGGCCGAGATTCATTTCACGTCCTACAAGCAACGCATCACGCCGACCATCAACGGAACCGTGGTTGAGGTTTCCGCCGACCGCCTGACGGACGAGCGTCAAGGGTTCGCCTATTACAACGCTATGGTCGCGGTGGATACCGGGGAATTGGCGGCCAGCCCAGAGATCCAGCTTTATCCCGGGATGCCAGCGACGGTGATGATAACAACCCAGGAGCGCACCGCGCTCGACTATCTGCTCGGCCCGCTCACGGCTTCGTTCAACGGCGCGTTTCGGCAGAGATGATCAGGCGTGGATAGTCAGACCTGACGGTCCTCGCCCTTACCTTTCCGCCCTTGTCATGTGGGAAGCGTGGCGTCCGCGATGGCGCATCGACAATCGTGCTCAGAATTTCTGAATCCGGGACGCAAGCTGACACTCGGTCGCTTGAATCTTCACGGCATCATGGAACTACCGCTCGAACTACCAGCCCATCTGAAAGCTCGCGCCGGCGCGGCCATAACCGTTCTGCACCACATGGCCGTCGGTGTTACGGCCGAATTGGAACAGGCCGTAGGCGTTTCCGTTGCCGTTCTGCTGGAGCGTGCCGCGGTGGCCACTGCCTTCCTGATGCACGACACCGAAGTTGCCGCGGCCGTCCTGACCGATGCCGGCGGAATTGTTGCGGCCACGCTGGCGGATGCTCGCGCCGCCCTTGATAGCGTTGTAGAACGAGTACAGTTGAAGGCCGGTACGCAGCGCGCGCCCGGAATCGGCGCTGCTGGGTGCGATATGCACGCTCAACGAGCCACCGGCAGCGGCGGGAGCTGAAAGCGCGCTCAGCCCGACGATCGCCGCCACGAGACCGGCGGCGAGTTTTTTGATGGGCTTGCGGGTCATCGGTGTTCTCCTTCTTGGTGTCTCGGATACAGCCGGTCTCTCCCGGCCGTTGGAGTGGATCATGAACCAGGCGGGCTGAACCGGCCCGGAACGGCGCGTTCAGATTTCGTTTAGAAACGAGGGCCGATTGCAGCGGCGGAGCAGGCGGAACGAAAAAGGCGCCCGGATCAGGGCGCCTTTTTCGAAGGTCAGAGCTTAGACGGTCAAATCCGGCCGCCGATCAGCTCTTCGCAGATGACGGTCGAGCCGGCGCCGCTGACCTCGAGATGGGCGTCGTAGGTTCCGCCGCTGTCCAGCATGACTTGGCCGAGCGTGGCCGGCGCGTCCGGCGTTGCGTAGAATGCGCCGGCCTGGTTGATGCGCACGCTTCCCGCGCCGCCGCCGCCGTCCACGGACAGTCGGTAGCTTCCCTCGACCGCATCGGTCGCGTGAACGATGCCCTCGATCGTCGTCATACCGTCTGCCGCACCGGCGCGGAACTCACAGGCGAGCAGGCCGTCGGCGGACGCGGCCTGGCCTGCAAGCGCGGCGGCTACGCCGAGCACGGCGATGAGCGGCATGACGCCGAGGGCTCTATGGATGACTCGCTTCGACATGATGATCTCCTCTGAGCATTGGGCCGGCCGGGCTTTGGAAATCCCGGCCGGCATGCGATCCGGGCTGCTGGTCAGCGGCAGGTCTGAACGATCGCTGCGACGTTGCCGCGGCCGGACTGCGACGTTGCCGCGTCGCAGCCATGGCCGACCTGAACGCCGGCCGCGATGTTGCCGTTGCCGTCCTGGACCATGATGCTGTTGTGGCTGGAGCCGAACTGGCCGATGCCGGCGGCGTTGTTGCGGCCGCGCTGTTCGGCCTGGCCGCGGTTGCGCCGCCCTTCCTGGCCAACTGCGGCGACGTTGCCCCGGCCGCGCTGCTTGGCGATGGCGCTGTTGCGGGCGCCGTTCTGGTATATGCCGATCTCGTTGCGGCGGCCGTCCTGGGATCCGCCGACCGAATGCGACCAGCCGTGCTGCTCGATCCAGATGCTGTTGGCCATGGCGGGCATGGAGGTGAAGCCGATGATCGCGGCAACGGCGCTGGTGATGATGAGCTTGGGAGTCATTTGCTCCTCCTGGGTTTGCAGTGGGTTCATTTCCGCTTGAGAACGACCCGACCCTGACAGAGACCGTCGGAACCTTCGCTGAACCGGCCATTCAGGGAGGGTTCACCCTTTGCTGATGCAAGCCACAACGGCTGCATGGGGATTGCAGACTGTCAGCTTTCGACCATCGAGGCGCGGAAGCGACGGAGGCAGAAGCCCCTGCGTTACAGGGGTCCCTTTTGGACGCCGAAACACATGCCGGAGCCTCGGTGCCGAAAGGACTCGTTGACGATCGCGAAGGCGAATTGGCGGCCTCTCAACGCGCTATCGTGGAAGAGATTGGAACAAGGATTCGCGGTCGCTTCGAGCGAATTGGCAAGGACAAGCAGCGTGGCGGAAAGATCATCATCGCCTAGTCGGTGGAGGCGTATGCTCGTAACCGCGTCGTCCAGCCGGCTCGATCGCCAGACGGCCAATACGAAGAAATCACTGTCATACGGCTGAACGGAATTGGGCTCGCGGCGCCACGACCTAGTTGCCGCTGATACGTTGGAACACGGTAAATGTCTGCATTATGTGCGAGCGCATGGCGTCTTCTGCTCGACGCCCGTCACGCGCCTGAATCGCATTGATGATCTCGCGGTGGTCTTGCTGGTTCAGCCGGCGCTCCTCGTCCGTTGTCAGCTTCGCGATGTGCTTGTTGAAGTAGAACTGGCCTACCCTGAAAATATCGTCAGCGAGACGCGTGTTTCGCGCAGCGGCGATGATCGCATCGTGGAACCGGCGGTTGGCCTCGACACGGTAGGCAGGCGTGAGATCGGCGGTGCGGTCGCGCTCGTCCTGGATGGCGACAATCGCTGCGATCTCCGCGTCTGTCGCCCGGGTTGCGGCCAGCCGCGCCGCATAGCCCTCAAGTGCGGCGCGAACCTCGGAGCGCTCGCGAATTTCCTCCAGGCTATATTCACGAACCGCCCAGCCGCGCTTGCGGGGCGTGATGAGCTGATCAGCCGCCAGGCGCTGAAGACTCTCGCGTATGGGCGTGCGGGAAACCTGTAGCGCCTGCGCCAGATCCGCCTCGATCAGCGGCTCGTTCGGGCGAATCTCCCCTTCCACAATGGCGCGTCGGAGCCGTTTGTATACCTCCGACGCGGCGCCTTGGCTGCGGCGGGCGCTTTCCTGCGCCGTCGACAGGCGTAGTTCGACGTCGGGCAGAGTATCTTTTGATTTTGTTCGTACCATTTTCGAACAATAGCGCAGTGGTCACAGGAACGGAAGATATCGGCATACTTGACCGCATGCAAGTTCGCATGCAAAGTACGGACATGGGAGGAATCTGACGATGGCAGTTTGCCGAAGCCGCAAATTCCGATCTGGGGCCTTTCCGGCGAGCTTGCCATGACTGGAATCGATCACACGCATAACCCCGAATTGCGAAGCTGGGTCGCTTCGGCCAATGGGCACGCGGATTTCCCGATACAGAACCTGCCGTTCGGCGTATTCACCCCTCCTAACGAGCCTCCACGCGGCGGGGTCGCCATCGGCGACGAAATATTTGATCTTGTGCAGGCGGTTCGCGCCGGCCTCTTCGATGAGGAGACCGAGGCCGTGGCAGTTTGTGCCGCCGCGCCGTCCCTCAACGCATTTCTCCAGCTTGGAGCAGGACCGCGCCGCGCCTTGCGCGCACGGTTATCGGCGCTGCTGTCCGAAGAAAATGCCACGCTCGGCGGCCGCAGCGGCCTTCTGCACCGGGCTGCCGATTGCGTCTTGGGCCTGCCGGCCCAGATCGGCGACTACACGGATTTTTATGTCGGCATCCACCATGCGAGGCAGGTAGGCAAGCTGTTCCGGCCCGACAATCCACTATTGCCGAACTACAAATACGTTCCAATCGCCTATCACGGCAGAGCGTCCTCGATCGTCTCCTCTGGAACGCCTGTTCGCCGTCCCTTCGGACAATCCAAGCCTGCGGACAAGGAGCCGAAATTCGCGCCCACCGCACGGCTTGATTATGAGCTTGAGCTGGGGGTCTGGATCGGCACTGGCAACGGGCCTGGAGACCCGATCGGCATTGACAGGGCAAGCGAGCACATCGCCGGCTTCTGCCTGCTCAATGATTGGTCGGCGCGCGATATCCAGGCATGGGAATATCAGCCGCTCGGTCCGTTCCTCGCGAAGAATTTCGCGACGACCATCTCGAACTGGATCGTCACGCCCGAGGCGCTCGCCCCATTTCGAATTCCACAGCCGGAGCGACCCGCCGGAGATCCGGCGCCCCTGCCCTATCTGTTCAACGCCGAGGATCAACGGTGCGGCGGGATGGCCATCGAACTGGAAGTGCTGCTGACGACGACAAAGATGAGAGAGGACGGGCTGCCCCCACATAAGCTCGGCCTGTCGAATACGCGCAACATGTACTGGACGGTGGCGCAGATGGTCGCCCATCACACGAGCAACGGCTGCAATCTTCGGGCGGGCGATTTAATGGGGTCCGGCACAATCTCCGGGCCGGCCAATGACCAGCGCGGAAGTCTGCTCGAAGCCACGGAGGGAGGCCGTGATCCGATTCGTCTACCTACAGGCGAAGAACGGACATTCCTGCTTGACGGCGACGAAATTCTGCTGCGCGCCCGCGCCGTCAAGAGCGGATTTGCAAGCATCGGCTTTGGCGAATGCCGCGGCGTAATCGTCGACGCCCCCACAATGCCTGGAAATGATGTCCAATGGAGAAATGTCAGATGATGAGCAGCAATAATGGATGGGTGCTTCTGATAGGGCGCACCCTTCTCGCAGCCATATTTCTGTGGTCCGGCTTCGGAAAGGTCATGGCCTATGCGGGAACCACCGGCTACATGGAAAATTTCGGCGTCCCGGGCGCAATTCTTCCGGCGGCAATTGCGTTGGAGCTGGTCGGCGGTCTCTTGCTTCTCATTGGCTGGCGCACGCGCGAGGTGGCACTTATACTGGCGGCATTCTGCGTCGTGTCAGCCTTGATATTTCACACCGACTTCGCGGACCGCAACCAGATGATCCACTTCATGAAGAACCTGTCAATGGCGGGAGGCTTCCTGGCGCTCTTCGTTGCAGGCGCCGGCGCAATTTCGGCTGACGCGCGCAGAGCTTAAATATTCGACCGGCTTTTCGCCGCGACATCCGGGCGGAACACATAGGACACGCATTCCAAAGGGAGGAATCATGGAACTGACACGTCGCAAATTCATGACGTATTCGGCCGTCGCCATGGCGGCTCCAGCTGTACTCCGCGTGAGTGGGGCGCGAGCGCAGGAGGCTACCGTGCTGCGACTGCATCACTATCTGCCGCCGGCCGCCAACTTCCCTTCGCTCGTGCTCGCGCCCTGGGCGAAAAAGATCGAGGAAGAGAGCGGGCAGAAGCTGAAGGTCGAACTGTTTCCCGCCCTGCAACTGGGCGGAAAGCTGCCGCAGCTTTACGATCAGGCCAAGCATGGTGTGGTCGACATCGTCTGGACTCTGCCGGGAGCAACGCCTGGCCGTTTCCCGTCGATCGAGCCTTTCGAACTGCCGTTCGTGGCGGGCGCGAAAGGCATTCAAAATGCGCTCGCCTGCCAGGAATTTGCAGACAAACATCTCACCAAGGAAACCGCCGACGTGAAGCTGCTTTCCTGCTGGGCGCACGATGCCGGAGTTATTCACACCAACGCCGCCATCTCGTCCATGGACGACCTCAAGGGCCTGAAGTTGCGCAGCCCAACGCGCCTCGCGGGCGAGGCCCTTGCGGCGCTTGGCGCCACGCCTGTCGGCATGCCGCTGCCGCAAGTGCCCGAAGCGCTGGCGCAAAAGGCGATCGACGGCTGCGTTATTCCATGGGAGGTTGTTCCGAGCCTCAAGATCGACCAGCTGACCAGGATACACACCCAGATCCCCGGCTCGCCCACCCTCTACACGGCCACCTTTTTCCTGGCAATGAACCTCAATCGCTACAACGGTTTACCCGACGATCTGAAAGCAGTCATTGACAACAATTCCGGCAAGAGCTTTGCCGCCTTGGCTGGCAAGATGTGGGACGATGTCGGCGCGGATGTGCTCTCCAAGATCCAGTCCGATGGCTCGAGCCAAGTCGCAACCATTTCGGAAGACGAAAAGAAGAAGTGGATCGATGCCACCAAGCCGGCCCAGGACAAATGGGTCGAGGAAATGAAGGCAAAGGGCATTGACGGCGCAGCGCTTGTCGATGAAGTGCGCACGCTTGTGGCCAAACACGCCAATGGTTGACGCTTGACCCCACGGGGCGGCTCCGTGGCAGGCCCGCCCGTTCAAATCCGAAGGAGGCAGGCGATGAATGAATCTGGAAGCGGCCGCCGGATAGAGCGGCTGCTTTGGCGGTTTGCCGGCGCGCTGGCCATAGCCGGGGGCATCGTGACACTTTCTTCCGCGGTGCTGGTGACGCTGAGCGTGATTGGCCGCTGGCAGTTCAACGCGACGGTGCCCGCCGACTACGAACTGGTAGAGATCAGCGTTGCCGTCTCGGTTTTCGCCTATCTGTCTTACGCTCAGCTTCGGAACGGCCACATCATGGTCGATACCTTCACCAGCCGTCTGCCACGGGCCGTCAACGCGGCGATTGACGCCCTCTGGAGCCTTGTGCTCGCGGCGTTTCTCGGTTTTTTCACTTGGGGGCTTGTCAGCGGGGGCATTGAAGCGCGCGACGCCAGCGAGACCCTTGTGCAGCTCACTTGGCCAATTTGGCCCGTCTATATGGTCTGCGCGGTGCTCTGCGGCTTCGCCTGCCTGATGGCGCTCGCCACCGCCTTTCTTCGCCTGGGTCGACCCCAATGAGCGGCTTCGCCATTGCCTGCTGGGGTTTCGTCGCCATGTTGGCGCTGATCACGCTGCGCATGCCGATCGCGCTGTCCATGCTGGTCGTGGGCGCGGCCGGTTATGCCTGGCTGTCCAGCCCCAGCGCCCTTTTCTACTACCTTCAGACGAACAGCTATCACCAGTTTGCCAGCTACACGCTGTCGGTCATCCCCCTCTTTATTATGATGGGCGCCTTGGCAGAACGCTCCGGCATGGCCGCGACGCTATTCAAGGCCGCCGAGCGCCGTGCCGCGGGCTTCCGTGGCGGGTTGCCGATGGCGGTAATCCTGGCCTGCACGGCGTTCGGCGCGATCTGCGGTTCGTCGGTGGCAACGACCGCGACTTTCGGGCGTGCTGCGCTGCCCGAGATGCGCCGCGCCAAGGTGGATGCGGGCTTTGCCACGGGCACGATTGCCGCCGGCGGCTCGCTCGGCATCCTCATTCCTCCGTCGGTCATCCTGGTCGTCTATGCCATCACGGCCGAACAGAACATCGCGAAGCTGTTCCAGGCGGCGCTGGTCCCGGGGCTTTTGGCGGCTGTGTTCTATTGCATCGCCATCGCCATCGTGGTCCACCGCCGGCCCGAACTCGCTCCGCCGGTGGTTTCCAACGAGGTATTCGCGCCGACACTGCCGGCGGCCTGGACCGCACCGGCTGGCGCCGCGGTTATCGTTGCGGCCCTGGTGTTGTACTTTTTGGGTTGGGCGACCATCGCCGGCGCAATTCTCATGGCTCTGATCGGTCTGCTCCTCATATTCGCCGACCCGGAAATCCTGCCCGCGGCGGGAATCGCGATCACCGTAGTCGGCGGCATCTATGGCGGCATCTTCACACCGACCGAGGGCGCTGCCGTCGGCGTCGTGATCATGCTGATCCAGGGATTGCTGCAGCGACGTCTCGGTCGGGTGAAGATCGTCGAAGCCTTGCGGCAAACCGCGGAGACGACGGCCATGATTTTCCTCGTCCTTCTGGGGGCGGAAGTGTTTGGCGCGTTCCTCGCCCTGTCGCAGATGCCAACAACACTCGCCCAGATGATTGCCGGATCGGGCCTGTCTGCCTGGCTGATACTGAGCCTGATGTTGCTGAGCTATATTGTGCTCGGCGCGATCATGGATGAACTCGCGATGATCCTGCTCACCTTGCCGATCTTTATCCCAATCGTCCTGTCGCTCGACTTTGGAATGGGCGCGGAGGATGTGGCAATCTGGTTCGGCATGCTGATCCTTGTGGTGGTGGCCATCGGGCTCACCGCCCCGCCGATCGGGCTCAACGTTTTCGTCATCAACAAGATCGCGTCGGACGTACCGCTGACCCAGACCTATCGCGGCGTACTGCCCTTCATAGCCGCCGACATCGTCCGGCTTGTCGTTGTGACTGCCTTCCCCGTCCTCTCATTCTGGCTGGTTCATGCGCTAAACTGATCCAGCCGCTGGTCGACGGTATCTGGCCCGCGGACATTTCAATTGCCGCGTTTGGCGCGCTCTGGAGCGCTGCCTTTTGTTGCTACGCCACGCTGAATAACTCTCCGCCTGGCTCGACGGTGGCCCCGGCGACTACCACGACGAACAGCCGTGACCGATCCTCGGCCCTCCATCGAAAGCCAGATCGCACTGCTGGACCAGATCGGGCAGTATCCGAACGGACGGTCGAAATCCGAGGATGTCCATACGACCAAAGTCCTTGGTCTTTTCGGCGGCCGAACGCCCCAAGCTCGCGGCACCTTGCGCCTGAACGGACTATGGGGAGCGCGACTCACGCCAAGGGTAGACAGCGAGGCGAGGCTGCGCTGCAGCCGCCGTCGCCTCATGAGGCGACGGAAGCTTTGTAATGATGCTTCACCAGCTCATGGTCCCGCAAGGCTTCGGGCCGGTAAGGCTTAAGTATGTTGTACTGCAGCACTTCGGGCAGCTCGAAGCGGTCGATAACGGATTGGTGCAACGCCGCATCGGGACGAATCTTGCGGACCCGAGTTCGGGTGTGCCTGTAGATGCCGGTCCTTTTCTCGTCATGCTGCGGGCCGGCTGCATCGGGGAAAAGGCTCAACCAGGCCTGGTCGTGGATCAGTCCGACGGCCGCCGCGGCGTCCAGCATCCATTTGAGCGCCGTGTCCGAAAGGCGTGAATCGTTTTCCGAATAGCTGCCCCCGACATCGGAATGGTTCCCGGCGAACCAGACCTGCTCAAATCTCTTGAGACCGTTGTCATCAGCTCCCTCGTCGCCCATCCACCGAACCGGGTTGAATTCGGCACGGTTCTCGTCGATCGAGATCGCGTGTCGGGCATAGGGGACTCGCGACGACAGCCTGAAATCGTGAAATCTCATGCGGAATTCGGTCCAGTGCCTGGTCTGGCGGGCGCTGTAGCCCGGCAAGGGGCCGGGAGCCTTCAGGTGTTCGCCTGCGTACCATATCGCGGCGAGGACAATGGCAAGGCCGCCCAGAACTCCCGTCCACCAAAGAAACGAGAAGGCAAAGAACGACAGTACCCAGGCCGCAGCCATGAGGATGGCGGCCAGCAAGGCCATAAGCATGCCGAGCGCCTGCGGATTGGCCAGCGAAGCGATAGTGTCGAACACCCCGATGAAATATGGAACGGTGTTCGACATATCGCCGTCGCCCGATCCGTACTTCCCCCTGAATTGCGCGGCCAGCAGGTCCCGCTGTTCCAGGCGCATCAGCTGTTCGGGAGTGGCTTTGTCCCGATATCTTGAACTTGTGAACTGGTAGACGTCCTTCACCGCCTCCTTTGCGATACGGATGGTCGAGTTTTCATCGCGCAGGAGCGGCGTACCGTCCGGCATTCGGGTCGGCACCCCGCAATAGGTGAGTACCCCGCCTAGCGCCCTGACCGTATACGCCCCGCGGCTGAACCCGAACAGGAAGATCCTGTCTCCCGGCCTCCACATCCTTATGATGGCCGCGTAGCACTGGATCATGTTCAAGGTCAGACCGAGCCCGGTTGCCTGGCTGACGAGGTTGTGGAGACGGCGGAACAGCTTGAGGAAGACATTGCCTTCGATGGGTTCGGTGCCGACGCCGGGGTCGTAGAAGGCCAGCTGTTCAGCGGGATTGACCGAATACTCTGGCCCGCATCGGGTCGCCCGGTAGAGCTTGTAGATGTTGCTCCGGTTCTCGTCGAAAAAGATTCCGCCGCGCTGTCCCGTTCCGTCCGCGAAAACAACAATGTTTCTTGGCATCGCATCCTCGCCGAGCAGCCCTACGGCTGGCGTTCCAATCCTCGATATCTTCAGGCTGGAACGCCAGCCTCCCGAATCCGGCGCGATTGACTATTCCATTTCGCCGGGCCGGATGATCCTGGCCACTTCGAAGTGCATACCGTCCGGCCGCTTGTTGAAATGGCCGCCCCAGGCGAATCCGAACCGGCTTGCTATGGGAACCAATTCTCGCACACAGCCTTTCGCTCCAATCTCCGCCGGCTCCCGGCCGAGCGGATTGAACTGAGCGTTGATGTCGAAGGCCGTTCCAAACGCATGATTGCTCAGGGTTCTCGTGCTTCCCCGGATAAAGCGCGGCACAAATGAGCCGTCAAAGGTCAGGATGCGGTCCAGAAGCCCCTCTTTCTCCCACTGCAGCCACATTGCGATCAGTTGATCGGCAGCCAATTTGTGGAATTCGAACTCAAGCGGACCGTTCCGGCCAAGGACGGACTTAACCGGGATGCTGACCTTGGCGATGTTCTTCTCCGGCCAATCGTTTGTGATCCGAATGTTTTCTTTGTTTCCCGGCTTCGGATCGGCAACAAACGTGAAGGTACCAAAAAGTCTTTGACGTTCCGCAGTGCCAACGAGCGGAGAAAGGTTGGAGCGCGGTGCAGAGCCGGCCAGTTCCACATTGGGGCTCCGACCGCCCATCGCGGACGCAAAACTGGGCACGGCCGGGTCGGTCGCCCAACCATCTTCCATCGCCACGACCATGCAATCCGAGAACCAGGCTACGAACTTGTCTATGTGCTTGCCAGTCCCGCGAGGATGGCAAACAAGCTTCCACCGATTGGCGTCTGCTTCGTCACGACGCAGCGATCCGGCGTTGTATGCGGCTGCAACCAGAGGAGGATCGAACCATGTCGAGCCTCTCTGCTGGGCGATGTAGGCCGTTCCTGCTTCGATAGAGGTCCGGGGGTCGAGCAAGTCGTCGCTGCGCAAATTCTTTCTTCCGGTAGCGCTGCGGGCCGTGGCCACGAGTGTCTGCATCAAGCCGACGCTCTCGTCATTGATCTTCGGTTCCGGCCGTCGTGCATTTGAATCGCCCGAACTCTCGGTCGCGATTGTGGCGACGATCAACTCCACGGGAACGCCGTATTGCTTTGCAGCCGCAGCGCAAAGCGCTCCATAACGCTGCCAGATGGTTCGAACGGTCGTAGGCTTCCCGGGCGTTCCCTGGGCCGGCGCTCCATCGATCGAGACACCCCTCGGTGAAAGCGCCCAGCTTACGCCGTCAGGAAAATGGCGGTGAGGCTTCAACAGACCCGGGAGAAGTTCGTCCAACAGGCCAGGAGCAGCCGGCTTGACGGGATCTCCGGCCGGTTCGCTGTCAGGCTCTTTCTCCGGAATGACCGGCTTTGAAGGCGGTGGTAGATCAACGGTGGAGGAGCGCCGAACGACAACGTCCGTCGCCCTGTCGAGGACTTCCGAGGCCTGAGCGGACTGTCTGGTCTGAATTTGGGCGACGAGCTCATCCTTCGAACGAGAACCCTGGGAGGACCCGAGCCAGAAGCTCATGACTGTCGCAAATGCTGCCGTCAGCGTTCCAACACAGATATTTATTATCTGAAGAACAAAATCACTGCGTATCGGAGCAGCCGTTGAAAATTGAGCTTCGGTTAAATTGGCAAGCCCCATACCGGCGGGAACTACAGGCAGCGAGGTCAATTCAAGACTGTTTTTGTTGAATATGAACAGGCCCAGTACGACAAAGAAGCCGACCGTCACTATCATGGAAAGGGTTGGGGCAACCCACGCCACAGGCGATTGCCCAGAACTCAGGTCTCTTTGCAGAATTCGCGCTCCGCTGCGGTCCTCCCCGTCGACCCGACGGCTGTCGAGCTCCGTTTGACGCCTTTGCCCCTCGAACTCGGCGCGAACCTTTAGATCCGCGAGCGCGGCTTCGCGCTGGCGCTGCTCGTCGTCGAGCCGAACTTTGGTCTCCTCGAGGGCGATCTGCGCCAGTTTCTCGCGCAGGCTCTCCGCAGTCTGCGGGTTTTGGGTCAACTGCTGTTGTGCCTGGACGGGATCTTTGGTCTTGACGGAATCGGTCACCGCTCTGGTGACGCGATCTGCTACCGTCCCGGCGCGATCACCTGCGATTGCCTTTATTATTTCAGGAAACAGAGTTGCAGCAATTGCGATAAGGGGGCTCATGGCTCTTCCTCGCAGAAAATTGGGTTGCGATTGCCGAGGTGCTGGCCCCAGCCAGACCTCGGGGCTGTTGACGCACGCTTCGGCTCACTCGCCGGCTGGAGTAGCCGGAGCCAGCGGAGCATTCACAGGAGCTACTGTGGCCGCCCTTGCATGAGTTCGAGGCGGATCCCGTCGCGCAGGCGGCTGCGCACGGTTGGACGATATTTCGGCCTGGCGCTTGCAGAGGGCCGCACACGCGAACGCCGTCGATGCTGCCGATACGTTGATGATGATCATCAGCGCGGCCAGGTCTACGCCGTTGGTGCCGAAAGACAGTCGCAACTGATGCTGCACTTGTGCCGCTGCATAAAAAAGCGCTGCCAAGGCCACCCCTACCGCCAGGATCAGGATCGTGGATATGGTTTTCCACCACATCCGCTCCATGCCGTCGTCCATATAGCGCAGCAGCATGAAGCAGACGAACAGCGCTATGAAAGAGTGTAGCAGGTAGATGGGCAGGCTGAGCTTAACCAAGGCCATGAATTCTGTGGTTTTTCCAGGCCCGTAGGCTCCGTATTGAAAGAACGCCTGGCAAGTGTCGAAAAGGACGGTGCCGATCAGGACGAACGCGAACAGGCCCGCATAGCGGCTAAAAAGGGCTGTCGTTCCTTCGAAGCGCTGAGATTCGTCGAGCTTGGCGATTTGTCTTCGGCCAAAAGCGCTCACCCATGTCCCCAAGGCAATGCCGGTGGCCAGAAAGATCGGCCCGGCCTGCGATATGAGGTACTGGCCCGAGAACTCGAGATTGTTTGGCCAGAAGTCAGGTACGGCGCCCAGGAACTGCGCTGCCAGACCGTCAAACGCCGGAATGAGGTTCCACAGGAATGTCATTCCGACAAGAAACAGAATGCCGCCCGCAAGGAAGGCCTTCGGCCAGCCGGAATTCGGAAGCATGGAAACGCGAAGGTCGTCGGCCAGGCGCGAAAGCGACGCCACGCCGCTTTCCCGCACGGTCGCGACAGCCGCCACGTCAACGAGCTGTCGCGTGAGAATCTTCAGTTCCCGCCGTGTCGCCTTGTGAAGCTCGGGTTCGTCATCGAGCTTCAGCCGCGCGAGATGAGTCGCGTAGAGTTCCGCGTCGGCATAGGCGTCGATCCGTCCCACCCATGCGTCGCTTCTCAACACCTCAACCTCCTTGGCCAATTTCTCGGCGTTCGGGCTGCGCGTGAATATCTGATTGGCGAAAAAGCTGGACGCTCTCAAGACTCTGGTTGGGATGCCCATCCAGGCATGGAACAAATTCCGCTGCACATTCCCGATGTTGGAGAGCATCGGAATGCTCTGCTGCGCAAGGCCCATGTATACGGCAACAATGTAAAGAGGATAATTGATCGTATCGACGAATTTTTTAAGTTCATCGCTCGGAGTTGCTCCGGATATTTGGGCCCAACCGGATAGAATCGTGGGAGAAATTTTGCACAGGATAAAATAGATGACGAATGTCGCGGCGAGGAAAGCCGCGAGCGTGGCGGAATAGGTCAGCCGCCCGGCAAAGTCGATCGCCCGCAAATTTGGAATGAGGGCGGAGCGGGCGGCGAAATCCTGATCTGGCGATCTGAGCTCGTTGAACTTTGCGAACTGATAGGCGCCGAGCAGAGCAGCGCCGGCCCAGAACTCGGTAGAGTGAAGCAGGTCCATGGCATTTTCCCCCTCGCTCCCTAAGGACAAACGCCGTTCGGGCACTGCTGTGCATACGCTTCGGGTATTGCCTCAAGAAGGGTTACCGAGCCGATCAGCGCGGATAGGAATCCAAAAACCAGAAGAGCTTTGAACAGTTTCATGCTGGCCTCCCGTGAAGGTGCACATGGCCTCGCTACCTGAAGTAACGAGAATGCGAGGGTTCGGGAGCGGAAAAATTACTATGCCCGAGCTCGGCGCATGCCGAACATGTACGACCACAGTCTCCGATAGTCTGTGATATTTGCCACACATGTTAGCCCGTCCAGTACATAAGCTGCCTAGAAGCCGGTTCGTTGTCATCGGCGGCATGCGACGCCGACGGTCGGGCGGGGCTCGCGAGGACCAGGAGCCGATCGAGATCGGCATCGGTCTGCATTACGGCGAGGTGGTCGTCGGCAACGTCGGCCATGCCCAGCGCCTCGAGTTCACGGTGCAGGGCGATGCAGTCAACATAGCCAGCCGGCTCGAACGCCTGACCCGCCATACCGGCACAAGGCTGATGCTCGGCGACGAACTGGTTCGAGCCGTGCAATCACGCGGCCATGAGCTGACCACCATCATCCAAGGTCTCCGGCCCAAGCGGACGCGCACGGTACGCGGAAGGCAACGGTCAGTCGCGATCTGGTCTGAAGGAGACAGATGACGGCCTCATCGCGCATAAAAAGGCTCATCAGCGACGGGAGACTCCCAAATCAGGGTTCCACGGAGAAAAATCTCCGCGGCTGGGAACATCGGCCTGCGGCCATTGTTGGGACGCGAGGGCTGGGTCCCGCCTGTAGCGGCGACCTCCACTCCATCCGATCCTCCCCCGGTTCGCATGCTCTGTCGCGGATGAATCCCGCTCTAGCAAGGAGCCAGACATGACCAGTTATGATGTGACGAGGCGAGAGCTGCTGGCAGGCACCGCGGTGGCTGGCGTCGCTCTTGCGGGAGTAAATCTCATGCCTGAATTCACGTCGCTGGCGGCGGCGCAAGATGCGGCGCCGGCAGCGGCTCCGCTCGATATCGTGCTGCGTGTCAACGGAACCGAGCAAAGGCTGACCCTCGACCCGCGAACGACGCTGCTCGATGCGTTGCGCGAGCACCTGCACCTCACTGGCTCGAAGAAGGGCTGCGGCCTTGGACAGTGCGGCGCGTGCACGGTGCTGATGGACGGCAAACGCGTGAAATCGTGCCTCTCGCTTGCTGCCCTAGCGGAGGGGCGTGAGATTACGACGATCGAGGGGCTGGCCCAGAGCGAAGAGCTTCACCCGCTGCAGGCGGCTTTCATCGAGCGCGATGCATTCCAGTGCGGCTATTGCACGCCCGGGCAGATCATGGCCGGCGTCGCCTGCATCGCCGAGGGCCATGCCGGCTCGCCGCAGGAAATCCGGCAATGGATGAGCGGCAATCTGTGTCGCTGCGGCGCGTATGACCATATCGTCGCGGCCATCCAGGATGCGGCGGCCGTGTCCAGCTCGGTGGGAGGAGGCTGAGTCATGCATCCGTTTATCCTCGAACGTCCGCGCGATCTCGAAGCCGCCCTGGCCTTACGCGCCCAAGCCGGGCGAAACGACGCGCCTGTCGAATATATCGCCGGCGGCACCGATATGGTGCAGCTTCTGCAGGAGTATGCCCGCCGGCCCGAGCGGCTGGTCAGTCTTGCCGGCCTCCTGGACAACCGCATCGAAGTCGGCCCGCAGGGTCTCAGGCTTGGCGGCGGAGCCACGATGGCGGAGGTGGCGGCTCACCCTGGCGTGATCGAACAGTTCCCCGTCATTTCCGAGGCGCTCCTTGAGTCGGCGAGCCCGCAGGTCCGTAATCAAGCGACCATGGGCGGCAACCTCCTGCAGCGCACGCGGTGTCCGTATTTTCGCGACGTCGGCTACGAGGCTTGCAACAAGCGCGCACCGGGCTCCGGCTGCGCTGCTATCGGCGGCGAAAACCGTTGGCATGCCGTGCTCGGCACGAGCGATAACTGCATTGCCGCCCATCCCTCCGACCTGGCGGTGGCGCTGGTGGCGCTGGACGCCGAAGTGGAGATTCGCGGCGTCGGCGGGCAACGGACTGTGCCGCTCGCCGATCTCCACCGTCTCCCCGGGGACACGCCGCATTTCGAAACAATCCTTGAACCGGGCGAAGTGATCACCGCAATCACGGTTCCGGCAAATCCGGCGGCGCGGCGCTCGCACTACCTCAAGGTGCGTGATCGTGCCTCGTTTGAGTTCGCGGTGGTCTCGGCGGCGGGGGCAATCGAGATGGACGGCAGCCGCATCCGCCAAGCGCGCGTCGCCCTCGGCGGCGTCGGCACGAAGCCTTGGCGTGTCCCGCAGGTCGAAGCGGCGCTGGCGGGCGCCAGTCTCGATTCGACGGCGCTCCAGCAGGCGGCGGCGCTTGCCGCCGAGGGTGCACAGGGACGTGGCCACAACGATTTCAAGATCGAACTGATGCAGCGCGCCATCGTCCGCGCTGTCGAAACCGCGGCTCGCGCATGACCACCGCCATCATCGGAAAGCCTCTCAGCCGCGTCGATGGGCGACAGAAGGTGACGGGCCAGGCGACCTATGCGGCCGAGTTCGATCAACCAAACCAGGCCTATGCAGCGGTCGTACGTAGCACGGTCGCAGCCGGCCGCATCGCCTCGATCGAAACGGCGGAATCAGAGCAGGCGCCGGGCATCATCGCCGTCCTCACCCATCACAATGCGCCCAAGCTGGCCTACGCTCCGCACAAGGGATTTACAGACCCAGTGGTCGGTGAGCGTCTGCACGTACTCCAGGACGACCGGGTGAACCATCAAGGCCAGCCAGTCGCACTCGTGGTCGCCGACACTCTCGAGCAGGCCGGCCACGCAGCGACGCTGGTACGGGTCACCTACGCGCCCGAAACCGGAACCACCGATGTTACCCGGGTCGAGCCGGTACTGCCCACGCAACAGAAGACCGACCAAGGCTCGACCCAGCCGCCCGAGACGCGGCGCGGCGACCATGAAAAAGCGCTGGCCGGCGCCGAAGTGAATGTCGATGAGACCTATGTGATCCCGCGCGAGAACCACAACCCGATCGAGATGCACGCCACCATCGCGGCTTGGGAGGGCGACCACCTGACGCTGTGGGACAAGTCGCAGTGGGTGCATGGCGTGGCCGATGAGATCGGCGCCGTGTTCGGCATTCCGGCCGAGAACATCCATGTCGTCTCGCCATTTGTCGGCGGCGCCTTTGGTTCGGCGCTGCGCACCTGGCCGCACGTCACCCTGGCGGCGCTCGGCGCGCGCGCAGCCGGCCGGCCGGTAAAGCTGATGCTGTCCCGGCGTGAAATGTATTACGGCGTCGGCTATCGCCCGCACACGGTCCAGCGGGTGGCGCTCGGCGCCTCGCGCGATGGCCGCCTCACGGCCATCCTGCACGATGGATACGAGGAGACGTCCAACTACGAGGAATTCTCCGAGGCGCTCCTGAGTGCAAGCCAGTTTCTCCATTCCTGCCCGAACGTCTTTACGCGCCATCGTATCGCGCCCATGAACGTGCACACTCCGACCTATATGCGCGCGCCAGGTGAGGCGAGCGGCGTGTTCGCCCTCGAAGCCGCCATGGACGAGCTGGCCGTGGCGTTGAACATCGACCCGGTCGAACTCCGGCTGCGCAACGAGCCGGAGCAGGACGAGTTCAAAAATCTGCCTTTCTCGAGCCGCTCGACCAGAGAATGCTATCGGCTCGCCGCCGGGCGCTTCGGCTGGGACCGGCGCAGCCCCGAACCGCGCTCCATGCGGGACGGCCGGTTGCTGATTGGCTGGGGTATGGCGACCGCTACCTATCCGATGAATTTCGCGCCCGCATCCGCCATGGCGCGCCTGTTGCCGGATGGCACCGCCGAGGTGGCGAGTGCCGCAAGCGACATGGGTCCGGGTACCTGGACATCGATGACGCAGGTGGCAGCCGAGGCTCTCGGTTTGCCCATTGAGCAGGTTAAGTTCAGCCTCGGCGATAGCCGGCTGCCGAAGACGCCTCCGCATGGCGGCTCGATGACAATGGCGAGCGTCGGCAGCGCCGTGCAGGCAGCCTGCCGCAAAGCGAGGGAGGATGCGCTTGCCCGCGGGGGAGCAAACGACCTCGCGGCAGCGATGCGCCGTATTGGCCAGGCGGTCGAGGCTACGGCGGACTCGGCGCCAGGTGATGCGAGCAAGCGCTTTTCCATGCACTCGTTCGGCGCCGTGTTCACGGAAGTGGCAGTCGATCCGGATCTCGGCGAGACACGCGTGCGCCGCATCGTCGGCGCTTATGGAGCCGGACGCATCGTCAACCCGAAGACCGCCCGCAGCCAGTGTGTCGGCGGCATGATCGGCGGCATCGGCATGGCGCTCATGGAGCATTCGATAGTAGACGCCCGCAACGGGCGGGTTCCGAACGCCAACTTCGCCGAATACGCGGTTCCGGTGCATGCCGACGCGCCGCCGGTGATGGACGTGATCTTCGCCGAGGAGCACGACCCTCACGTGAACCCCCTCGGCGTGAAGGGCCTCGGCGAGATCGCCATGGTCGGCGTCGCCCCGGCAATCACGAACGCAATCTTCCACGCCACCGGAAAACGCATCCGCGAGTTGCCCGTCACGCCGGACAAGCTGCTCTAAAGGAGCGCGGCACGTCGCATCAGGAGCACGCCCCGCCCCCGAATGTGGGGGCAATCGTTTCTCTCCACCCGGTAGCGTGGATCTCGCCCCGGCGATCGCAAAGAGCTGCGTCTTAAGGGTCACGCATGAATCGGGGACGCGCGCCTGCCCGGCATCGGCGAAGTGTGGAAGCCTTGAAAGAATGCTGGTTTAGGTTCGGGCAGGATGGGCTGGCGGTTGGCTACAAATTGCCCGGCTGTGACCGAGCGTCGATCAGATGCGAGCTGGTCCATTTGCCCGCTTTCTCGGACTGGTTTCCTGTTATTCGGCCAACTGCGATCGGATGCGGTCAAAAACGCATAAAAAGCCACAGCTGATCGTTGACAAGCCTGTTGCCGCAGCGTGAGAGTGACGGCGGGAACAAAGAACAGCCGGACGACGGAACCGGCGGGATCACTCGCCCGAGCAGCAGGAGGTTTCAGATGCGTTCACCCATGCCCGGTCTACGCTACGCCACGGCGGCGTTATTATTATCAGCTGGTATCTGTGCCGCCCCTGCCCTCGCGCAGGAGTCCAGCGATCCCATCAAGCTGACGCTGCACGACTGGACGGGCCAGCTGATCACCACGGAGTTGATGGGGGAAGTCCTGAAGAAGGCAGGCTACAGCGTCGAATACGTGCAAGCCGACTATCTCGCGCAATTTGCCGGTCTGGAAACCGGGGACCTTCACGTAGCCATGGAGATGTGGGAGACAACCGGCCGCGACGCCATGGATGCTTCCACTGCCACCGGCAAGACGGAAGTGTTCGGGCCGACCGGCATGAAGGCCAAGGAAGAGTGGTGGTACCCAGCTTACATGAAGGAGAAATGCCCAGGCCTGCCGAACTGGGAGGCTCTGAAGGACGAGGCCTGCGCAGAGGCGTTCTCCACGGCCGAAACCGCTCCGAAAGGACGCTATCTGGGCGGACCGGTCACCTGGGGCGGCTTCGACGACGAACGGGTCGAGGCGCTGAACCTGCCATTCGAGGTCATCCATGCCGGCACGGACGCCGCGCTCTTTGCAGAACTCGAGAGCGCCTACCAGCGGCAGGCGCCGATCCTGCTCTGGATCTACGCACCGCATTGGGCGCCGGCGAAGTACGAGGGCGAGTGGGTCGAATTCCCCGAATTTACGAAGGAATGCTACACGGACCCCGCCTGGGGCAGCAATCCCGACGCGCTCTACGACTGCGGCAAGCCCTTCGGCGAGATCTGGAAAGTCGGCTGGGTCGGCGTCAAGGACAAGTGGCCAGGCGCCTACAAGGCGGTCAGGGCCTTCACCGTCGATAATAGTGAAATGGGTAAGATGATCACTCAGGTCGACCTGGAGGGAAAGTCGGTCAGTGAGGTCGTGCAGGCCTGGATGGCCGAGAACGAGGCGCGCTGGTCGGAGTGGATCAAGAAGTAGACCTCTCGATCAACAACTCACCCGCTTGCTGCTCTGAGACAGGAATGAGTTTGCCGCAGCCGAAACTCATTTGCCGGAACGTCTGGAAGTTGTTCGGCTCGGGAGCGCAGGAGTTCATGGCCTCGCATCCCGCGCCGACCCTCGAAGAGCTGTCCGCGGCGGGCCTCGTCGGCGCCGTGCGGGACGTCAATCTCGACGTCCGCGCCGGCGAGATATTCGTCATCATGGGTCTGTCCGGATCCGGCAAGTCGACGCTGGTCCGCTGTCTTTCACGCCTGATCGAGCCCACCTCGGGCGAAATCCTTTTCAATGGGGAGAACCTGCTCGCGGCGAGCGAAGCGCGCATGATCGAGATCCGCCGCCACCAGATGGGCATGGTCTTCCAGAACTTCGCGCTCCTGCCGCACATGACAGTGGTGGCGAATGTCGCGTTCCCGCTGGAGGTCCAAGGCATCGACCGTACCTCGCGCGAAGCGCGCGCACGCCAGATGATCGAACTCGTCGGACTTTCGGGCAAGGAGGACTTCTTCCCCCGCCAGCTTTCGGGCGGCCAGCAGCAGCGAGTAGGGATCGCGCGCTCGCTCGCGGTGGAGCCGGAGCTTTGGTTCCTGGACGAGCCGTTCTCGGCGCTGGACCCCCTGATCCGTCGCGAGATGCAGGACGAGTTCATCCGCCTGCAATCCGTGCTCAAAAAGACGATCGTCTTCATCACTCACGATTTCGACGAAGCGATCCGGCTGGCCGACCGTATCGCCATCATGAAGGACGGCGCCGTCGTCCAGTCGGGCACTCCGGACGAACTGGTGCTCAGCCCCGCGACGGACTACGTCGCCGAGTTCACACGGAACGTGTCGAAGGCGAAGGTCGTCAAGGTCGCTTCGCTCATGAAACCGGCGGGTGCCGGGCTGAACGGCATCGCCATCAATGCGAAAGCCACGGTCGCCGAGGCCGCGCCACTGTTCGCCGAGGGGAATGATGTCCTGCGCGTCCAGGATGACGCAGGAAAAACGGCGGGGGCGCTGTACCGTTCGGATGTGGTCGACATGATGATGCGAGGCTGAGGCATGGCCTCTCCGGCCCCGACGATCGGCGCGGGATCCTCCCGCCTCCGCCGGATGGGCCTCGCAACAGGCACGGGAACGCTGGTGGCGTGGGTGGTTGCACTCCTTGCCTTCGGGATCGTCTGGCAGACGGCAGAACTCTATGCGTCTTGGGCGCAGGAGTATCCGAAGACGTGGATGGTGCCAGCCGCTCGCTGGGTCAGCGCCTTCATGAAGTGGCTCGTCAACGAAGCGAGCTTCGGTCTGTTCACCTTCACCGACCTGACCCGCTTCCTCGCCGCGCTTGTGGATACGCCGTACACAGCGGCCCGCAGCCTGCTGTCGAGCGGCCTGCTGTCCGGAAGGGGGTCGAGCGCTACGCAGGTGCTCCCGCCGCTGTCCTGGATCGCAGTTGTGGGCGTCGTATCGCTTCTTGGGCTTTATGCGGGAGGTGTGAAGCTGGCGCTGCTGGCCGGCGGATGCTTCCTGTTGCTGGCGGTCTTCGGGCAGTGGGACAGCGCCATGGTGACGCTCGCCTCGATCCTGGTCGCCGTGCCGATAGGCGTCATGGGAGGCCTGCTCATCGGAATCGCCGCCTATCGGTGGCCGCGCTTCGAGGAAGCCATCACGCCGCTGCTGGACCTAATGCAGACCATTCCAGTCTTCGCCTACCTGGTCCCTATCCTTGTGCTGTTCGGCTTCGGGCCGACCGCCGCGGTGATCGCCACGCTGATTTATGCCATGCCGCCGATGGTGCGCATCACCACGCTCTCGCTCCGCGGTGTCGCCCAGGAGATCATCGACCTCGGTCGCATGATCGGCTGCACACGCCGGCAGATGACATGGCGGGTGCTGGTGCCTTCCGCGCGAGAAAGCCTGATGGTAGGCGTCAACCAGGTGATCATGTTGTCGCTCAACATGGTCATCATCGCCTCCATGATCGGCGCCGGCGGCCTCGGCTTCGATGTGCTCGCTGCGCTCCGCCGCCTGCAGATCGGCGCAGGGCTCGAGGCAGGGCTGGCGATCGTGGCGCTGGCTGTGGCGCTTGATCGGCTCAGCCAGGGTTTTGCGCGGAAGCTTAGCCAGCGCAGCCCCGCCTCGGAGCAAAGGGGTTTGGTGGCGCGTCATCCCTTCACCCTGGCCGCTCTGGTTCTCATACTGGCGACGGGGCTTGTGGGCTTGGCCGTTCCCGCCGTGCAGGCCTATCCGCCAGCCCTGGAGATCTCGACCGGGACGTTCTGGGAAGAGGGCGTCAAATGGATCAACATCAACTTCTTCGACACGCTCGAGGCGCTGAAGAACGCCGTGCTTCTCAACATGCTCGTTCCCTTCAAGCGTTTCCTCGGCGAGCTTCCATGGCTGGGTGTGGTCGGCCTCCTCGCCTTTTTAGGATGGCGCCTCGGCGGGTGGCGGCTCGCGATGCTGGCCGGAGTCCTGTCGGCCCTGATCGCCGCCACGGGGCAGTGGGAGAAGGCGATGATCACCGTCTATCTCTGCGGCGTCTCCGCGGTTGCGGCCGCCTTGATCGGCATCCCGATCGGCATCGCGGCTGCCGAGAGGGATCGGCTGTGGCGATGGGTGCAGGTCGTCAGCGACACGCTGCAGACGCTGCCGTCATTCGTCTACCTGATGCCGGCCGTCATGCTGTTCCGGGTCGGCGATTTCACGGCGATGATTGCGGTGGTCGCCTATTCGCTCGTTCCGGCGGTCCGCTACACGGCGCTGGGCCTGCAGAAGGTGGACGCCGGCCTTATCGAGGCCGGTCGCGCAATGGGTTGCACGCGCTGGCAGCTGCTGACGAAGATCAAGCTCAAGCTGGCCTTGCCCGAGATCCTGCTCGGCATCAACCAGACGATCATGTTCGCGCTCTCCATGCTGGTCATCACCGCGCTGGTCGGCACGCGCGACCTGGGACAGGAGGTCTACATCGCGCTGACCAAGGCGGACACCGGACGCGGCATCGTTGCGGGGCTTGCGGTCGCGTTCATTGCCATCATCGCCGATCGGCTGATCTCGGCGGGGGCGATGCGGGCGAAGCGCAGGATGGGGCTGGTGTGATGCCCCTCCGGATTTCCGCACGCCGCTGCAGGCGGTCGCTGTCAGCGCAGCCTCATAGAACCTGCAGCACCAGGCCCCTGCTCGGAATGGTGCCCGTCTCGCCGGGCATGGATACGTAGGGCTCGGTTTCCTCGAGGCGGGCGACCACGAGAGCGCTTTCAAGCTCGGCGACCCGCGCTGCAAAACCCTCTTCCCAGATCGTGTTCTTCACCGTGAGCACCAGCACTCCGCCGGGGCGGCAAATGCGGATCAGCTCATCCATTCCCTCCGCCCCCACGTGGCCTGACGTGAAGACGCCGGCTGAAACGATGCCGGCGAACCGATCGTCGGCGAAAGGCAACGCGCCGCCCAGCGCCAGATGGTGGAGGGCGTCGTAGCATCCCTTGCGGGCGGCCTGCGCCAGCATTCCCTCTGAAATGTCGAGTGCTTCCACACGGGGATAGCCGACGATCTTCAGCCACTCGCCGATCAATCCGGTACCGGCGCCGGCGTCGAGGATGGGCGATGCGCCACGAGGGAGGTGGCGGGTAAGAAGGGCGAGGCAGATGGTTGGGTGACGATAGCCTGCCGTAGCCATGTCGGACTCGTAGGTCTCCGCCCAGCGGTCGTAGAGCGCGGCAACTTCCTTTGGCCGCTTGGCTTCATACACAGCCGCCAAAGCGCTGTCGTTACGTCCCTCTCCCATGCCGCGGCTTCTCCCTGCTCAATGCTCCGGCACCATAGCCAAACAGGTGAAAATGTGGAACCGTTCGGGTGATGTTGATCGAAGGGGATGCCATGCTCGACAAGCCCGAACTACGCGCGGCGCTCGAGGCCGTTCCGTTCCTGAGAGGATATGACGGGCCTGTCGAACGGCTGGGCGGGCTCACAAACCTGGTCTTTCGGGTCGGCGACCACTGCCTGCGCATTCCAGGCAAAGGCACGGAAGAATATATCAACCGGGCAAACGAGAAGATAGCCGCGAGCGAGGCGGCAAGGGCCGGCGTCAGCCCCGAGGTGCTGCATTTCGACGACCGGAGCGGTGTCATGGTCACGCGGTTCCTGCCCGCGGTCAAGACTATGACGCCGGAAACGTTCAGGTCGGTCGAGGGCGCACCGGGGCGTGCCGGAATGGCGTTCCGGAAGCTCCACACCTCCGGAGCGGTATTTCCGTTTCGGTTCGAGCTCTTCACAATGATCGACGGCTATCTTGGCATTCTGTCCAGCAAGGATGTCGCGCTGCCGGCGGGCTACCATGACGTGGTCCGCGAGGCGCAGAGCGTGCGCAGCGCGCTCGCAACTCACCCTGCGCCACTCACTGCCTGCCATTGCGACCCGCTGTGCGAGAATTTCCTCGACACCGGCGAGCGTATGTGGATCGTCGACTGGGAATACTCCGGGATGAACGACCCGATGTGGGATCTCGGCGACCTCTCGGTAGAAGCCGGCTTCGATGCTGCCCAGGATGAGGAAATGATCCTTGCCTATTTCGGCGGCGAACCGAGCGCCTCGGAGTTCGGCCGCATCGTCATTTACAAGGCCCTGTGCGATCTCCTGTGGACGCTCTGGGGACTCATCCAGCTCGCGAATGGCAATCCGGCCGATGATTTCCGCGCCTATGCCGACACCCGCTTCGCACGATGCAAGGCGCTGATGGAGAAGCCGGACTTTGCCCGGCACATCGAGGCCATCAGACAGGACCGCTGACGAGGCGCAGTGCCGCTTACGGCATAGCTATACCTGTCCAGGTGGCAAGCGCCTGCGACCTCGAAACCGGAACTTCACCGTCCCCCGTTCCAATGTCGATCAAGGCGGCTTCATTCGGTATCGTGCGCGCCAGCAGAGCAACCACCCCGGCTGGCCATCGACCGCGACAACAAGGGCGGCGACACCCAGGGCGTTAGATGTCGTAGATGAGGCGCGAAGCGGAAGTCATCGAGCTACGTCTCCGGCACGGTGTGAAGCAGTAGCGGACAGTCGATGGGTTGTGGCGTATGCGACTCAGGCGGAGGGCTTGGGCGTAGGGTCGGTGAGGAAGGGCATGATGTCCACGCCGTCTCCTGGAAAGACAGAGAAATGCGGGTGGTTCTCGAAGAGGCGGGCGGCGGCTTCGATGGACTGGGCCTCAACGATGATGTAGCCGCAGAAGGGGTTCACGGCGTCGGCGACGCCGTCCTTGGTCACGCGCGTCGTCTTGCCGACCATGCCGCCACGATCGGGGAACGATGCGGCATTCCTCTCCTCCCAGTCCGCCCACTGCTTCAAACCGACGGTGTCGATCGCGTCCTGCTCCGGCTTGGGCAGGCTGCGAAAGCGGGCAAGGTCTTCGGGTTTCATGGTGTAGACGGCGAGAAAGCGGGGCATGCGGCGCGCTCTTCGTGCTGGCAGAATGGCATTCGAGCCTAGACTCCCTACTGGCCGAAGTCACTCCGCTTCGCCCCCTGTAAGTGTCCGCCGCCCATCTGCATCAGATCGGGAAATCCGCTTGCGCAAAGCGGCCTCAAAGGCCTCACACCCTATGAGTTCATCTGCAAGGCATAGGCCTCTCAGCCAGAACGCTTCACACTCAATCCGCTCCAAGCAAGCCGTTCGATTGCTGGCGGGACGTCGGCATTTGGAAGCCGGACAGCCAGAATGTGTCGGCATCGAATTCAGGCGCCGGAACTGACCGCGAAAGTGTCGCGAGCTATTTAGAGTCTACGAGCAGGCAGGTGAAAATACCAACTGGAACGAGTGATTTTAGGCTTGGAGCACCGAAAGATGGAGGGCGTCCCAGCTCACCCAGAGGCGATCGTCCTGGATACGGCCCGCATCCTCAGGATCGAGATATGCCTTGAGCAGCGCGCCCTCGCCGCCAACGCGAATATCGACGGAAGTGCGGCTGCCCTTGAAGAGCCGGTTTACGATCCGGCCCTCGATCGCATTCTTGTCAGACGGCTTTTGCGGATGGCAGAGCACGTTCTCCAGACGCAGTGACGCCGTCACTTCAGAGCCGTCGGCGGGCCGGTGTCCGTGCGCGGCGCCGCGAACATCGATGCCGTTCCAGTCGATCAGGACGGAGCCGTTTTCCATGCCGCGCACGGTCCCGCCAATCAGGTTGGTATCGCCGATGAATTCGGCGACGAAGCGGCTCTGCGGGCGAAAATAGAGATCTTCGGGCGTACCGTCCTGCTCGACCTTGCCGCGGTTCATGACGATGATCCGGTCGGACATGGTCAGCGCCTCCTCCTGGTCGTGGGTGACGAAGACGAAGGTCTTTCCGGTGCGCTTCTGGATGTCCTTGAGCTCAACCTGGACCTGCCCCCGGAGCTTGGCGTCGAGTGCGCCGAGCGGCTCGTCGAGCAGCAGGAGTTTCGGATCGGGCGCAAGCGCCCGCGCCAGAGCCACGCGCTGGCGCTGGCCGCCGGAAAGCTGATCCGGCGTGCGGTCGCGAAAACCTCCGAGCTGAAGAAAATCCAGCAATTCCCCGGTACGGTCGTCAATGTCGGCCTTGGTCTTGCCCTTGAGTTCCAGGCCGAAGGCAATGTTTTGGCCGACGGTCATGTGCGGGAAGAGCGCGTAGTCCTGAAACACCATATTGACGTTGCGCCGGTTCGGCGGCAGGCGGGTGACATCTGCGCCGTCGAGGATGACGCGGCCTTCAGTCGGCATCTCGAACCCGCCAAGCACGCGAAGCGTCGTTGTCTTGCCGCAGCCCGACGGGCCCAGGAACGTCACGAATTCGCCGGCCCTGATTTTGAGGTCCAGATGGTCGACCGCTGCCACATTGCCGAATCTTTTCGTCATGTTGTCGATGTGGACGATGGTTTGCGCGTCGTTGCTCATACCGAGGTTCCCTTGTTCATCCGACGCATCGAGCGCTCCGCCCAAATGCCCAGAATGGCCGTGATGACAAGCACGACGGTCGAAATGGCGTTGATTTCCGGCGACATGCCCGAGCGCAACTTGGCGAAGATCAGCACCGGAAGGGTCGGCTGATAGCTGCCGAGGAAGAAGGAGCGGACGAAATCATCGAAGCTCAGCAGCATGCAGAAGACGCCGGCCCCGATCAGCGCCGGCTTGAGGTAGGGCAGCGTGACGCGCGAAAACGCGACGAACTGGTCAGCGCCGAGATCGCGGGCCGCTTCGATATGGCTTTGCGGCAACGTGGCCAGTCTCGCCATCACCACGAGCGCGACAAAGGGCACGTTGTGGATGGTGTGACCGAGGATGATCGCTGCCATGCCGGTGTCAAGCTGCAGGAACTGAATGTAGATACGCAGCGAAATGGCGGAGATGATGCCTGGAATGACGGCCGGCATGCAGGCTAGGGCAAAGACGATGAGCTTGCCGCGGAACTTGTGTGGGCCGAGGAATGCGGCGATCCAGGTGCCGATGACCAGAGAAAGGAGTGTCGTCGAAAGCGCGATCGCCATCGTATAGCCGAAGGCGCCCAGCACCTCGTCGCTGCGGAAGATTTCCGAATACCAGTCGAGCGTCCAGCCACGGATCGGAAAGCCGATGAATTTGGAATCCTTGAAGCCCATGGTAACCATCAGCACCAGCGGCACGAACAGATAGACGACGAACGCCCAATAGATCACCGACATCAGGATGCGGGTGTTTCTGGTCATTGCATCAATCCCTTGCCGCTGCGGCCCATCAGCTTGAGAAAGAGCCCGGCGATAACCAGCGCGCTGATCAGCATGATCGTGGAGAAGGCCGCGCCCGTCGGCCACTGGTCGCCGGCAACGTGGAAGAAGCCGGCAATGGTTTCGGCAAAGACGGTCGTGCTCGGCCCGCCAAGCAGCACAGGCGCGGCGTAGTAGCCAGTCGAAATCAAGAAGACCAGCGTGCAGCCGGAAGCGATGCCTTCCTTGGAGAGCGGCAGCGTGACCCTTCTGAAGCGCGTCCACGCCCCGGCGCCGAGGTCAGCCGCGGCCTCCAGATAGGTGTTGGGGATTTTTTCCAGCGCCGAATAGAGCGGCAGCAGCATGTAGAGCGCGGTCAGATAGACGATGCCGACGCCGAGCGAGAAGCTGGTATACATGAACGGGATCGGCCGTTCGATCAGTCCCAGCGACTTCAGGATGAGGTTCACAGCACCATTGTTGCCGAGCAGGATCATGATCGCGTAGGTGCGCACGATTTCTCCGACCCAGAACGGGATCAGGAGCAGAAGCAGGAACAGCAATTGGCTGCTGCGCTTCACATGCTTGGCCAGGAAATAGGCGACCGGATAGGTGATGATCAGCGTCGCGACCGTGAATACGACGGAGTAGGCCAGCGTCCGGAAATAGGGAACGATGAAGATGCGTTCGGCGAAGAAATTGTTCCAGTTGCGCAACGTAAGCTGCGGTTGGTAGCCGGCCGTCGGTGGGTAGGAATCGAGAAAGCTGATCCTGACCATCTGCAGGATGGGGCCGATATTGGCGAACAGGATCCAGAAGATTGGAAGGCTTGCCAGAAGGAGGAATTGCCTGCGCTGGCTTTTGAACAGGAAGCCGGTGACGGAGCCGTAGGCGCCGTTGGTCATCACCGCGCCCCAGAAGCTGCGCCGCATCGAACGCGGGACCGCGTCTCGCCCGCCGGCGCGCTGCGTATCAGTCTGTGTCATCGCAAACATTCCCGTCCGCCCCCGGCTGCTGGCTGCCGGAAGCTAACTTCAAGCGAGACCGGCCATGCACGTGCATGGCCAATCGGGAGACAGTCGGCCGGACGCCGGGCCAGGCCGACGAAGTTCGATCACGCGGCCTTGATCTCTTCGACCGCCGGGTCGACGAGCTTGTATTTCATGTCGTTCGCTTCGGCGCGGAAGAATTGCAAGCCCGCCAGTTCTACTTCCGTGAAGGAGGATGCCTTCTTTTCCAGATCGGTCAGATGCTGCTCGGCGCCGTTGATGGTCGAGATGAAGCCGGAGGTCCGTGTCATGTTAGCGCCGATTTCGGGCCGGGCCAGCAACGCGTCGAGCAGCGTATAGGCGTTGTCGGCGTTCGGCGCGTTCGCCGGAATGTTGAAGGTGTAGACAAAGCCGTAGGAGCCTTCCTTCGGGATCGTCATGGCGACCGGCAGGCCGTCCATGATGAGCTTCGAGATCGGGCCGTTCCAGGCATGCGCCAGAACGACGTCCTGATTAACGAACATCTGCTGGATCTCGGCGCCGGAATCGTAGAATTTGCGCACCATCGACTTGTTCGCGATCATGAAGTCGCGGGTTTCCTTGACGATCTCGGCAGCCTTTTCAGGATTGTCGATGTATTCGATCATGTTGCCGTCATAGCCCTTGTAGAGCATCATGACGGACATCATGTCCTGGATTATGTAGGCCGTCTGGCCTTCATACTTCTTGTCGAACATGACATCCCAGCTCTTGGCTTCCTCGGGCGTCACGATCTCGGTGTTGTATGCCAGAACCTCCGCGCCCGAGAGGATCGGCGCACCCCATTTCTGGTCCTTGATGATGGCCCAGTCGCTTTCCGAGAACACCGGGTTGATGTTGCCCCAGTTCTTCAGCCGGCCTGTATCCATCGGCGCAAGCAGGCCCGCATCGATGAATTGGAGGAAGCGGTGGCCCGCGACGGTGACGATATCGACCGTCGGGTTGGGCTGCTCGGCCGTCAACAGGTTGAACTGTTTGCCCTGGTCGTCCACCAGGCGTTCCTGGACCTGGATGCCGGTCTCCTTCTGGAACTCTTCCTTGAACTCCTTCGGAAGAAAGTTCGCATAGGTCCAGACGTTGACGACGCCGGCGGCGCGGGCCGGCGTGCCGCGAAATATGGCAGGGGCCGCAAGCACGGCGGCGCCGGCTGCGCTCGTCTTGATGAATGCGCGTCTATTGGCGGTAATTCTTGTCATTTCCGTTTCTCCCATTGCATCGAATTATGTTTCCGCCGGCCGCCTGGCGGCAGCGGCGTATCCATCGCGCGACAGCATTTTCAGTTCGTCGAGCGACATCGAGTCCAGGTCGAGCGCGCCGAGAAGCTGGTTCTCGGAAAAGAAATCCCGCCCATACAAAGCCGAAAAGATCTCGATTCCGGCCCTGTGCAGTTTGGCTGGCCTGCCGGTCAGCGCCCCGAGCTTGACAGTGGCGAGCAGACCGTAAGGCACGTCCTCGGTCACGTAACGCGAATCCGCCGTAGCGGGGCCGACGCCGCCGCGTCCCTCGCGGTGCATCTGCTGGTTCATGTTCGAAATATTGTCCACCGGCACATGGAAGGACAGATGGAAGTGCTCGAAAATCGTCCGCACCGACAGCCCCAGCACCTCGGCGATGGCCAGCCTCTCCCGGTCCAGGGCTTCGAGAAGCCGCCCTACGTTGGGGGTAACGTTGAGCCCCTGCCCCCAGCTTTCGCCGTGCTCCATGCGGGTCATGTTGCAGAGGGCAATACCGAGATGGTTCTGGGGGTTGAGGTTGCTGAGCGCGAGCGCCAGAAGTCCTTCGCGCTCCACGAAGCGGTCGCCGAAAAGCTTTCGGCAGACCGCAAGGCCTTCGGCGCTGCGCGCGGCCGGCACGGTGCAGATGTCAACCTTGCTGCGCACCGTGTTGACGCTGGCCTCGACCGGGCTTGGCCGGCGTCCGGTCGTGACTGTCGTACCCCAGGCGACGATCGGGACGACGATGCCGCGCCTGGCCAGCAGCCTGGAAAGATAAAGCGCGCCGAACGAGGCATGCGAACTGATGAGCACAACGTGATCGGACCGGATATGCGGCGCTACGGCATCCATCACGCTCTTGTGGCCATAGGCCGGCAAGGCGATCATCAGAACGTCCGTGCGCTCGGCAAGATCCTTCGCAGACGACGCCACGCCAGGCCGGAAGGTGCCCTCGACCGCACCTTTGGCGACCAGCTTCTCGCCGGCAGCCAGCCGCTTCGTCCCCTCGCCCGAAGGCGACCACAGGATCGGCCTATGGCCGGCGCTCTCGAGAAAAGCGGCAGCGCCGAACGCGATGGCGCCCGCGCCGGCGATGCCGACCGCCACGCCCTTGTCGTTCACATCCATCTCGCTTGCGCCTGCCATCTATCGTCCGTTCCCGCTGTCGAATCCATCCTTCGCAATCGGATCGCCGAGCGTGTGCATCAGCCGGTTCGCCCAGCCGAACAGTGACGCCGACAGGATCAGGTCGAGGACTTCCTCTTCCGAAAGCCCGGCATCCCGCAGTCTCCGCATGTCTTCGGGGCGGGCTTCGCTCGGTGCGCGCGACAGCCTAGTCGCGAAGTTCAGTATTGCCGCCTGTCGCTCGTCCAGTTCGGCTTCCTCGCCATCGGCGAATATTTTCGCGATGACGGTCTCGTCCTTCGTCAGCTGGTTGTAGCGGCTGGCGTGGACGGCGGCGCAGTAGATGCAGCGGTTGACGATGGAGGCGCCGACCGCCCCGAGTTCGCGCTCCGCGCGCGAAAGCCCGCCGCGTCCGTACATGATGGCATTGAAGAGCGGTGATCTTACCTTGAGTGTCTCGACGTCGTTGGCGAGTACCAGAACATAGTCGGAAACCTTGGTGTTGGACGGCGTCACCTGCAACGCTTCGAGCTGCTCGGGCGTCGCCTCCGCGAGCTCGATCGGCTTCACCCTCGGCCGCCATTCGGGCACCTGCGTTGTAAACGCGTGCAAGGCTTCGCTCATCCCTGCTCCCTCATCAACTTCAGACCGGCGATCAGCCTGATCTGGTAGGCCAGAAAGGCATTCAGTTCGGCGAGGCGCACGATATCGGCATCGCCGATGCCCGCCTGCTTCAGCGCATCGATGTCCCCCGGCCCGGCGTCCTTCGGCCTCGTCGATGCAAGGTCGGTGTAGGCGATCAGCGCGGCGATGCGACCGCTGCCCTTGAAGGCCGGATCGGCGATGCGTTCCACTTCGGCGGATGCGGATGCTTCGCGCATGAGCGCGTCGTAATGCTCGGCAAGAGCGGGATCGGCATTCAGCCTGGCTATGCGGCTTGCCAGCGCGGCCCGTTCGGCGTGCGACAAGCCGCCTGGATGCCTTGGCTTGAGCGCGGCGTCATGCGTGGCCTGGGTCATGGCGACAATCTCGGCGCGAGCGGCCAGCGCATCATGGGCGGCCTCGCCCGGAAGCACGCCGGCCTGTCTGGTCACCACATCGTTTCCTGCAATCCCTGACATCTTCCCGTTCAGCCTCCTTTCCCTGCGGCCTGCAGAGCGCCGCCGTCGGCCGTTTCCTCGATTTTCGAGGCCGTCCATTCGTCGCCCAGGAGCTCGGGCTTGTCATAGTCGAGCATCCCCTGCCAATGGATGGCGACGTCTTCGGCATAGAGCCTGGCCGCCAGCGAGCGAGCAAGCCATTGAGCGCCTTCGCTGATGCCAGGAATGTCGCCGCTGACCTTGCCAAGGCTGGCGGTCGCTCCGTAGTTGAAGCAGTGGATGTGCCTGAGCCACGGGGCCGCTCCCGGCGTCCTTTCCTGGAAGGCGAAATCCGCGTCTAGATAGGGAAAATTCGCCAGCTCGCGGTTTTGCATATCTTCCGGCGGCGTGTAGCGATCCTTCCACAGAAGGATCTCGCCGGCATAGCCGGGCATCTCGGCGCGCGCGAGCGGATCGACGGTGAAGCCCGTGCCGAGGATGAGGAAATCGGTCGCCAGGCGGCTCCCGTCTTTCGTCTCGATCAAGAGTTCGCCGCCCGATCTCTCGACCCGTTCGATCGCCTTGCCGAAGTGGAAATAGGCGTTCCTGTAGCGGCTGACGCGCAGCGTCGACCCGCGCGGCGAGGGCGTCTGCGTGACGAAGGAATAGTGCATGAAGCGCCACCGCCATTCGTCCGGCAATTCGGGGAAACCGCTGATGAAACCGAACGAACCGATGCCCATCATCTTGTTGACGGTCGGCATCTCCTTGCGTCGGATGAGATGACGGACCTCCGCCGCGCCCGCATCGAGCGCCTCGGCCGCATTGTCGACGGCGGAGGCCCCGACTCCCACCACCACGACGCGTCTGCCCTTGAGCGCGCCGAAATCGATGTCTTCGGACGAATGCGCCCAGCACGATTTCGGCAAGCCGGTGACAAAATTGGGAATGTTGGGGATGCCGGTTCCGTCCCGGCCGGTAGCCATGATCACCTTGCGGGCGAGGATCGACGCCTCCCTCGCGCCGCTGCCGGAAAGTGCCAGGCGCAGATATTCGCCTTCCGGCAGGATCGAGTCGACCTGCACTTCGTTCTCGACCGGAATGCCGAGCGCCTTGCGGTACCATCGGAGATAGTCCATCCACATCGGGCGTGGGATCTTGTCGAGCGCATTCCAGGCCGCGTCGCCGAACTGGGCGGTGAACCATGCCCGGAAGGTCAGAGCTCCGATGCCGAAGGCGGGACCGGCCAGCTGCTTCGGCGAGCGCAGCGTTTCCATCCTGGCGTAGGTGACCCATGGTCCTTCCCGCCCTGCCGGATTGCGGTCGAAGATGCGCACATTGCGCATGCCGCCGCACTGGAGCGCGAAATAGGCGACCAGTCCGCACATGCCGCCGCCGACGATCGCGATGTCGTGTACGTGTTCGCCGTTTACCGCGCGGGGAGGCACCCACGCCTTGGCCGGCAGTTCCAACAGGCTGAGATCGTGATGAAGCCGCTCGCGCAATGCGGCCAGACCGGCGGTTCCGTCCATGGCCACGACACTCATTAGGCCGCTCCTGCCCGGTTGTGGGCACCGGCGCCGAAGATTGCGTCGGTCACCAGGTCCGCCCTGCGCGGGTCGTGCTCGACCAGTCCGGGTATCGCCGAAGCGGTCGTCTCGATGAACTGATGGATGAAGGCCCGCGCGGTTTCCGGAAGTGGGCGCGAAACCGCGGAAAAAACGCCCCACAGGAACGGAATATTGACGTCGAGCGGGCGGATTTCGACCCCCTTCAGCGCGACCCCGTAGGCCGTCACCGGCTCGATGATGGCGACGCCTGCGCCGCAGGCGGTCAGTTGCAGGGCAATCATCGCGGCATTGGTGTCGATCACCTTCGACGCCTGGATGCCATGCGCCTCGAGCGCCTGGTCGACACGGCGCCGAAGCCGGAAAGGATTAGCCATGGTAATCAGGCTCCGCCCCATCAGATCGGCGATGGAGACGACTTCCTTCCGGGCCAGGGGATCGGAGGTAGCCACGGCAGCCACGCAAGGCGCTTGGGCAAGCACATGGGTCTCCAATCCCGGCTGTTCGGCCGGCAGCGAGACGACGCAGAGATCGGCGGTGCGGGCCAGAACGGACTGGATGCCGGACTCCGCCGGCGCACTGCGCAGGTGAAGCCGGGAAGGCAACGCCTGCTGCGGCATGCGCGACAGCGCCTTCGGCACGAATCCGGCGGCGAAGGCCGGGATGGCGACGATCTCGATCGGCAGCGCTTCCTCGGCCGCAATAGCTTTGGCGCGCTCATGCAGCCGGCCGATCCCGGTGACGAGGCGCTCGGCCTCCGCGTGGAAGCGGATGCCACGCTCCGTCGGAGTTATACGCGGGCCGTTGCGGTGCAGCAGTTCGAAGCCGATGTCGCTTTCCAGTTCCTGGATCAGCCGGCTCACAGCCGGCTGGGAGCGGTCGAGCAAGCGGGCTGCCGCAGTGATGCTGCCGGCGGACAAAACGGCAAGAAACGCTTCCAGCTGCTTTAGCTCCATCTCATAAGTTAATCATGCGAATTTCGTATGGGCAATGGGATATAATCCAAAACTAGCATGAAAGCGGAACGAAATTTCATTCGCGATGCCTCCTTCTCGCCGGGTGCCTGGTCCAGACTCGCAAACCCCTCACCCGGCGAAGACCGTAGACACTGGCTTTCGGATAGGATACCCCCCTACCCTATGACCCATACGATCAGGAATAAGGCGAAACTGCTGGCCCGGGTTCGGCGTTTGAAGGGCCAGATGGAAGCTGTCGAGCGCGCGCTGGACACCGGGGCTTCCTGCGCCGAGGTGTTGAACCTCGTCGCCTCCATCCGCGGTGCGGTGAGCGGCCTCACCGCGGAACTGATCGAGGACCATGTGCGCGAGCATGTCGTGGAGGCGGCCGACGCGCGCGCGCGCAGGCAAGGCGCGGACGAACTGATCGAAGTCGTGAGGAGCTATCTGAAATGAGCTTTTCCCCCGGCGTCGCCCCGGCTGGCGGCCATGACCATGTCTTTCTTGGCGATCGCCACGAGCGCAACGAACGCCGCACATGGCTGGTCATCGCGCTCACTACGACGATGATGGTTGCGGAGATCGTCGCGGGAACGCTGTTCGGCTCGATGGCCCTCGTCGCGGATGGCTGGCACATGGCCACTCACGCCGCCGCGATGCTTATCGCGGCGCTTGCCTATCTCTACGCCCGCAGGAACGCGCGCAACCCGCGCTTTACCTTCGGCACCGGCAAGATGGGTGACCTGGCGGGCTTCGCCAGCGCAATCGTGCTGGCGCTGATCGCCATCCTTATCGGCTGGGAAAGCGCCCTGCGTTTCAGCGCGCCCGTCCCGATCGATTTCACCCAAGCGATCTGGGTGGCCGCGATCGGGCTCGCCGTCAATCTGGCGAGCGCCTGGTTGTTGCGCGACGATCATGATCATCACCATCACGGCCATGGCCATGCGCATGATCACCGCGGTCACGATCACCACAGCCATCATCACCACGGCCACATTCATCATCACGGTCGCACGACCCGGGACCACAATCTGCAGGCCGCCTACCTGCACGTGCTGGCCGACGCCTTGACCTCTGTACTTGCGATCGTGGCGCTGCTCGCCGGCAGTGTCTACGGCTGGATCTGGCTCGACCCGGCCATGGGCATCGTCGGCGCGCTCATCATCGCCCGCTGGTCGTGGGGCCTGATCCGCGACGCCGGCGGCGTCCTGCTCGATTACATTCCGCCCGGCGAGGATCTGCCGAACGCGATCCGCGCAGTGGTCCAAACGGAAGGAGCCAGCATCACCGACCTGCATGTCTGGCAGCTCGGCCCCGGCCATCACGGCGCCATCGTCTCGCTCGTGGCCCCCGAGCCCAAGGCCCCCTCGCACTATCGCGAGAAGCTGGCGCAAATCGCTACCCTGTCACACATTACCATAGAAGTTGAGGAAGAAGCGTAGCTCCGGCAACGGCAACGTAGCACCAGTTGACGCCAACAGCTTGTCCCGCCTGGGGCCGAATCCGGTCCGTCCGCTTTCGTTGCGGTGAAAGAGCGGACGCATCGCCGACGCTCGCGCGGTTCACCTAAAGCGATGATGCCAAGTTTGCGCGCTCTTCCAGGAACTGTTCCCACGTCCGCTGCCCAATGCCGAGCAGCTACGGCAGAAGCCGTAGACTGGCCGGAAGCATATTCCACATTCTGGATTACCCTTGCTCCGCTCGGTCCTTTACTCCGCACCAGGCTGCAGCGAACAGAGCAATAGCCTTGGTCACCCGCAACAACGACGGAAGGCTTACACGCTCATCAATGGCATGAATGTTCTCGGCAACTGGTCCGTAGACGAGGCTAGTCATGTCGCCGTGCAAGGCAAAGATAGCGGCGTCGAGATAACAAGGCATTATGAAGCGCTGAAGGTCCTTCCCTGAACCGTCTGCAAATGAGTGTGCCTTTGCCAGGAGTGCTTCTGCTTCGCTTCCTTGCGCCAGGACATATCCTCCCTGCTTGACGCCGAGCCACTCAACGTTCGGCTCGGGGCATCCTTCCAGCTGCGGGTCATTAAGAAACGCCTCTCTGAGAAAGCTCTCAAAGCGTTCTACGCGCGCCTCTACCGTGTCGCCGGGGTAGAAGCCGATGCGGCCTTCAAAGCGGCACTCGCTCGGCACCGATGCAATCCATTCACCTCCCGATATCGTACCGATTGTCAAAGCTATGGGGTTGTCGACGCTAGCGAAATCTGGTGGACGCTGGGCAATCCACTCTTGTTCGAGCTGACGCAGATTTTCGATGGTTCGGAATGCGATGTCGATTGCGCTTCTACCCCTGTCGACTTGGAATGGGTGAGCGGGGACGCCTTGGACTGTGATAGTAAACTTCATTATGCCGGTATTCGCGCTGACGAGCTGTTCGCCGGTAGGTTCAGGTATCAGAACAGCATCGGCGCGGAAGCCCTCGGCGAGAACCATTGCCGCTCCATTGCCTGTGATCTCTTCTTCGATGACCGACTGGAATTGAACCTCCCCCAGCAGATCGAGACCTGCTGCTGACAATGCGTCAAGGGCGAAGAGATTCGCGGCCAAGCCGGCTTTCATGTCGCCCGCACCACGGCCGTACAGCCAATCACCGTCACGAGTAGCTGAGAAGGGCTCGTATTTCCAACGGGCGCTTGTGCCAACTGGCACCACATCAACATGTGCATTGAGCGCCAGAGACCGACCGCCTTCTCCCGATGCCGGCTTCAAACCAACAACAACGCTGGAATCCTTGAGGTCAAATTTGGTGGGAGAGAAAGCCGGGTCCTCGCCGATGCGAGTTGGATCGATTGCGAAGCTGCGAACATCATAGCCGCGACTTGCGAGAGCGGTGGAGACAATCTTCTGAACAGCAGCTTCATTCCCCCGAAGCGAGTCAGCACGAACGAGCTGTGTCAAAAATTCAATCTGCTCATCGAAGCGGGCCTCCACAGCCTTGACGATGCGTTCGATATCCGCGGCCGCCAATAGGCCTGTGCCGAGTGCACCCGCCGTAGCGGAATGCCGCAGGGACGTGGGTTCGTTCACGTTGTCCTCCTGGATTCTTTGATAGCCTGCGCCGCCTTGACGGGAGGTGAGAAAGCTACATCACTTGCGTAGATCGAGGGACGGTGCGGCATCACTTTCTCACAGACCAAGCTCGCTGAGCGAGGAGTGGTGATCGGGACGACGACCAAGCGGCCAGTGATACTTGCGCTCGCTCTCCACGATCGGCACGTCGTTGATACTGGCGATCCGCAGGCGCATTAGCCCGGCCTGATCGAATTCCCAGTTCTCATTGCCGTAAGACCGAAACCATTGGCCGCTGTCGTCGTGCCACTCATAGGCGAAGCGCACGGCGATCCGATTTTCGCGAAACGCCCAAAGTTCCTTGATGAGACGATAGTCAAGTTCGCGGTTCCATTTGCGCGTCAGGAACGCCTCGATGGCGTCACGGCCCTGCAGGAACTCCGCGCGGTTGCGCCAGCGACTGTCGCTCGAATAGGCGAGCGCGACCCGCGCCGGATCGCGCGTATTCCAGGCATCTTCCGCCATGCGAACCTTCTGCGCCGCCGTCTCAGCGGTGAACGGTGGCAAGGGCGGTCTGGTCTCGACCAATGAAACATCTAGGGACATGAATTGCGACCTCCGTCGGTGTCCTGCCAAGTTGGAAACGGCGGATCGGGTGCTCGCGCACCCGATCCTCGAAGCTTTCACTCAGCGTATTCCCAATCCGCAGCTACCCAGCGCAGGCTGCCTGCGTCCTTCACGATTCGGCCCAGCCCCGGGAACGGCATATGCGTCGCCGCCACAAGTGCCTTTTCGTCGGCGACGCGGGGAAAGAACCGCAGGCGTGCGGCATCGGCAGCAGCCTTGTCTGCTTCAAACAGGAGGCCAAGTTCCGGAAAACCCGGATGCGCCGGATGAAAGATCATGTCAGCCACGAGCAACAGGCTGCGGCCGCCGTCCTCGATGCGCACCCCGATCTGGCCCGGGGTATGGCCGGACAGATCAACCGTCGAGATCCCCCGGGCAATCTGCCGCTCACCGTCGATCCGCTGAAGCCTTGGATAAAGTTTCACCAGTTGCTCGGCCGTTGCGAAGCTGCTCTTGAGCAAATCCGGCGCGCCCGCCGCCTTGGCCGGATCGGTGAAATGGGCGACATCCCGCCGGTCGATATATATTTCGGCGTTCGGGAAATTCGTCCGCCCGCCAGCGACAAGACCCGCGATGTGGTCGACGTGCATATGGGTCACGATAACGGCGTCGATCATCTCCGGATCTACGCCGACAGCAGCAAGCGCTGCGGGGAGCCGCCCGGAGGTCTTGCTAACAGTGCCGGCCGGACCGGAATCTACAAGGATCAGCTGGTCTCCATCGCGGATCAGCCACACGGTAAAGCCCCGGCGCACTCCGTTCGGGCGAGCGACAAAGTGTGCCGCTGACAGTTGTTCCACCTCGTCGGCCGGCATGCCGGTGAACAAGTTGAAGGGAAAATCGATGAAACCGTCCGAGAGAAACGTAATCTCGAACCGCCCGACATTGATGCGGGCGAGCGGCGTTAGACTCTCCACGGCACCTTGCGGGGCCCGGGCAAGGCTGGGGCTCGGCAGCGCCGCCATGAGCGGCGCTGCCAGCATGGTGGTGGCAAAGCCGCGACGTGTGAACGTGGTCATTGGTGTGGCTCCTTGAACTGGTTCAGACTCGGGTTGCCTGGTTTGGGTCGCGCCTATGCTGCTTTCCGAGCGGTAACGACAGGAAAATCGATATCGGTCTTGGCCACCTCGTTGACGTAGTTGGTCAATGTGTTGAGTGCGACGTGGAGCACGATCTCGATGACCTGCGCATCGTCGTAGCCTGCGGCTTTGACAGCGCCGACATCGTCCTCGCTGACGTGACCGCGTTGGCGCACGACCTTGTCGGCGAAGCGTACGGCGGCATCGGCGCGCGGGTCCGTGGACGATCCAGCGCGATTGGCCGCGATCTCTGCGTCATCCAGCTTGGCAATGTTCTTGCCGAGATAGGTATGAGCCGACAGGCAGTAATCGCAACCGTTAATCTCGGCGACGGCGAGCGCGATGCGCTCACGCGTTGGTGCCGGGAGCGCACCTTTGTTCAAAGCAGCGGACAAACCGACGTAGCCTTCGAGCGCTGCGGGGCTGTTGGCAATCAGCCGGAAGAGATTCGGCGCGACGCCGAGTTGCTGTTTCACTGCCGCAAGCACCGGCTGCGAGGCAGCGGGTGCGGATTCAATTGTAGATGGGATAGGAATGCGAGACATCAAAGCTTCCTTTCTGACGCTGCCATTGTGGCTGGTGAAAAGCTAGTTGCTTCCAACATTCGTGAAAACCTGCCACACTTGGGAACGAGGTTCTCAATTTCTGGAAGGGTGCTGTGGATCGCCTCGATGCCATGTCGGTCTTGCTGGCCGTAGTCGAAACCGGCAGCTTATCCGCGGCCTCCCGCCAGATCGGAATGCCGCTCGCGACTGTTTCTCGCAGGATTTCCGAACTCGAGGGCTATCTCAGGACGCGCCTCATTAACCGCTCGAGCCGAAGGATCGCCTTGACCGAGGCTGGGCAGTCCTACGTGGAGTCATGCCGGCGCATCCTGGAGCAGGTCACGGAGGCTGAACAGGCGGCCCAAGGCGAATTCCGCGTTCCCAGAGGCCATCTGGTCATCACGACGCCGGTCGTGTTCGGGCGTCTTCATGTTCTTCCGGTCGTAGTCGAATTTCTTAAATTGTATCCGGAGATTTCGATCCGCATTGCGCAGATGGATCGCGTCATTAACCTGCTGGAAGAGCATGTTGATCTCGCGGTACGGATCGCCGAATTGCCGGATAGCAGCCTGGTTGCCCGCCGGGTCGGTGAGATCCGGCGGGTGCTATGCGCCAGTCCAGCCTATTTCGCGCAACGCAGTGGTCCGAAGCGACCGGAGGATCTCAGCAACCACGACTGCGTCACCTTCGAGAACCTCGCATCGTCGACAATCTGGACGTTCCGGGACGGCCAATCAGAGGTCTCCGTCCCCGTCAGTTCGCGGCTTGTCGTCAACACGGCGGAAGCCGCGATCGACGCTGCAATTGCGGGTGGCGGAATCACGCGCGTTCTTTCCTACCAGATTGCCGACGCTGTCGCCGCAGGGACACTCGTCACGTGCCTCGAAACATTCGAGCTGAAACCCTGGCCTGTAAGTCTTGTCCACACTGGCCAGGGACCGTTGCCTTTGAAGCTCCGCACCTTCCTTGATTTTGCGACCCCCCGCCTCAAGGCAAAACTGACGGGTAGGTAGAACCCGATCGCTTCGCCTGATGCCGTCTTGACGGAAAGTTTGCGACGGAACCTTTGCAGTCGCGGCAAATTTCGCCTGAGCGCTGCAATGAAGCTGGATGGGTCCTTGTGAAGGAGTATCGGCATGACCGAGCTGCCGGCGGAAGCGCTCGACATACTGCTTAGGCTGGGAGTCGCCGCCGCGCTCGGCGCGGCTATCGGCTTCGAGCGCCGTGTGCACCACAAGGCGATTGGCATCGCTGGCATGATGCTGATCGCGATCGGCTCGACGACCTACATGCTGCTCGGCCGCCATTTGGCCGAGACCGATCCAAGCTCCCTCAGCCGCACCCTTCAAGGTTTTCTCTCTGGCATCGGTTTTCTGGGTGGGGCCGTAATATTCAAGAGCGGCTTCGACGTAAAGGGCATCAAGGCAGCGGCGGCCGTTTGGATCACCGGCGCACTCGGGCTTGCGATCGGGACCTCCTACTGGGGGCTCGGGCTCGTCGTCGGCATAGTCACCGCGGTGGTGCTCTTCGTAGCCGACTCTCTCCCGGACAGGGCCCGTGGGGACAAGCAAGAGCCGGTGGAACTGAAGAGGCGTGCCAAGAGCAAGAACTAAACTGGGCATCGGGACGGCATGCGCCAAGAGAGATTGAGGCGCAACAAATCAGCTTCCGACATTCTCTTTGCCCGGCGCGGCAGCACGAGATTGTCTCATGTGGCTGCCCCGGCAGCCCAATGCTCCACCTTCTCTTTCACGCCTTCAGCGCCGCCGCCCCCGCTGCGCATATCCGCACAGTGCGTAGGTGCCGTGCCCATTCGCCGAGGCTGCCGAGAATTGGAGCCACCCGCCGATCACGGCTCACTGTATCCGCTGGCGAAGAGGCGCAGGTCATAAGCCTCGGGATTGCGACGAAAGATCAGCGCGCCCTTCCGTCGGGATTTCTGTGGGATATAGTCGAGCGTAGCACTGCTCTCCTCGACGACCTCATCGCCACTGCGGAGTTCGCCTTCGATCTCGACAGCAGCAATTGACTGTCCCGCGCTGTTCGCGGCGGCGAACTCGACCACGTAGCCGCCCTCGGTGGCGGCGACCTCGAGCGGCAGTACAACGATCCGGGCGATCCCGTTGCGCCCGCTCAAACCATCGATGACAAGATAGCTGAGCACTGCAAGCAGAGCTACGCAGCTTATCCCCGCCACGATCCACTCCAGGACCGAAGTCCCCGGTTTCCGGGTTATTCCTTTATTGTCAGACTGCTTTTGTTGCTTGTCGCCCTTTGCGGAATTCTTTGTCACAGGATGAGCCTCGCGACGGCCGCACCGAGCGCGCCTGGAAACGAGAGAACCACGACTGCGCTGAGTGTCTCCGAAAACCCGGCGCCATCGGTCCTGCCGAAGGTCCAAAGAATGTAGAGGTTCACAAGCATCACCAGGACATAACCAACGATCGCATAGCGAAAGAAGATACTGAGAAACCCGGCGCCTGGTTCCGGGCTGTGCGAGCCGCGGAATTCGAATTCATAGACGAAGGCGTGCATGAGAGCGAGGGTTCCCACCACCAGAGCGATTTCCTGCCAAGGGTGCATCTTGTAAGCGATAAGGACGACCTCTTCCGTTGGTGCGATGTTCACCGATAGAAACAGCGCTCCGACCACCATCAGGAACAGCTCTCCGGCATAGCCGGGCTCCGGAATCTCCTCCTCCTCCAGCGAACTGGAGCCAAGCTGGGCCCGGGCCAAAGATGCTCCGAGGCTGCCTGGGACGACCTGCACGGCAATCTTGCCAATCACCTCCCGCAGCGGCATTTCGACGGTCACGATGCCGAAAATAAAGAGCACCGCAGTAGCCGCTACGGCGGCCACAAGAATGGCCACAAAAGCGTCGGCGACCCGGTCTTGGAGCGCCACCGTTTGGCGAAAGCCTCCATATTTATGCAGCAACACCAGCATTGGCAAAGTGACAGCCAGCAGAAGGGCGAGCCGCCACGGGTGAAGGTTAAAGCCCAGCGCCCAAGCTTCCATAGTCATCAGCACCGGTACGGCGAAGATCAATGCTCCGGCGAAGGCGCGGCCAAGACCAATCCAGAACTCACGCGGCGTTGGTCCGTGCCTTACGATCATTTCAGCGGGCGCCACGTCGCTCCCTTTCAGAGGTAGCCTGATCTTCCGCAGTATTGGTAAGAGGATCAAGCGGGCAATAATGTTTCCTGCGCGACCTTGTTCCGGACCACTGTCTCGGTTCTCGATGGTCAAACCGCGCAGCAATGGCCACCCAACTTAGCACACGCGAGGTCACGATTGTGCCGTAGTACGTCATTGCGTTGTTTATGACGTTAGGCGATAGGTCGCCGAGGCCAACCTGACATTTTCTTGACATGATTTTTGAAAAACCCGACGTGGACGTCCCATCCAATGCGGATGTCTGCATTGTGGGCGCGGGACCCGTGGGGTTGGCGCTCGCTATGAAATGCGCAAGCCGAGGACTTTCGGCGGTTGTTCTCGAATCCGGAAGCAGCGAAGGAGCCAGTCGCAAAGAAACCGGCCTTGGCGCAGTCGAGATCGTAACGCCGCATCATGCCGCGGCGGAACTCATCAGGGCTCAAGGGATCGGCGGCACTTCGCGTTTGTGGGGCGGCCGCTGCGTGGCGCTCGACGACATCGACTTCGAACGGCGGGACCATGTGCCGTTTTCAGGTTGGCCGATTCCGCATGCAGAGATCGCCGCATATTATGATGAAGCGCTGACGTTTCTGGGATGCGGCGCCAGCGCCGGAATGTGGCCGGACGAACCTTCGAAAGCGGGAGGCGACATCGACACCGCCATGCTGGAACGATGGAGCGCCGCACCGGATATAAGGCGCCTCCACGGGGCGAGCCTGCGCGCATCGCCAAATGTCAGGATCTATGCTGACCGCACGGTGGCCGGGATCAGGCTGAACGCCGAAGGCGAGCGGGCGACGGCGCTGACTGTCAAATCCCGTAGCGGCCACTCCGTGGAAGTGGAAGCCAAATCGTTTGTACTGGCCGCGGGCGGTCTGGAGAACGCACGGCTGCTTCTGGCTGCGCAGCGGGATTGGCCTCAGAAGTTTGGCGGACCGGATGGCCCTCTCGGGCGCTTCTATTGTGGACATTTGACCGGCTATCTGGCGGCGGTCCGATTCAAAGATCAGAGTTTCGCGAGAGATTTGTGGTACAAGCGAAATCGTAACGGCTCCCATCTGAGACGCCGGCTGGCGCTCAGCCACCACGCGCAGCTGGAACACAGGCTCCTGAACGCGGCGTTCTGGTTGGACAGCTTTTCCGTAGCCGATCCCGCGCATGGCAGCGGCGCCCTGTCCCTGCTCTATGTCGGGCTCTCGATGCTGGGGCTTCACCCCCGGCTCGGCAGCGGCATGGCGCCTTCGCCGACCGAGCCGCAATCCCGCAGCTACGGGCTGCATCTGTCGAATGTGCGCAGCGACCCGAAGCTGATTACAGGTATGCTGCACGTGCTGTCGCAGCTTGTGCGCAATCGCCTCGGACAAAAAATGTTTGCACTGTTCAATCCGGGGAACCGTCACCTCCTGCGCTACCACGCCGAGCAAGCGCCGAATCCGGACAGCAGGGTCCAACTGGGCGAGTGGCAGGTGGGATCGCCGCCTGGCCTGCGTGTGGACTTCAGGATTCACCCGCAGGACATCGAGTCGGTGGTCAGGTCACACGAGATCCTGGACAGTTGGCTGCAGGAGCAAGGTATCGGGCGTCTCGACTTTCTGGCGGACCCGGAAGACCGCAGCCAGATCGTTCTCAACCAGGCGCTCGACGGTTATCATCAGATCGGGCTTACCCGAATGTCCGAAGACCCGACGGACGGCGTCGTCGATCGCGACTGCCGGGTGCATGGCACAGCCAACCTCTTTGTTGCCGGCAGTTCGGTGTTCCCGACCGCCGGGCAAGCCAATCCCACGCTTCCGGCCGTCGCGCTTGCACTCAAGCTGGGCGACTTTCTGTGCAAACTGCCATAGCCGTAGCTGCGCATGCTCACGGCCGCGCCGGAACGCATCCGCCTTCGGCCAAGCTGACCGCGTTGGCGCTAGGCGAGCGGCAGGTGGCTGCCCCTCCTTGATGTGGTGACCTTGCCGATTGAGCTGCACGCCCATTCCGCAGAACGGTTCTGGCGACGCGGCGAATCCTTGCCGATGCCAAGGATGCTGCTTCCCATTTCTCATGAGCTCGTCCGATCGTGACCGCGGATCGGCCGATACGTGCTTTTTCATGCAGCGCTCCCATCCGGTCAAAAAGCGTCGATCGATACGGTTGGAATATCTTGGTTGAACTTGTGATGTGGGTGATTCCTTGACCTTTATTGGGCCACGGCCTCTCGAAGCCAGTTGCGAAAACTCCGGAAGCCGTTCGATCGCAGTTTTGATTCGTGGAAGACGAACGAATAATGATCGCGCACCACGTCGCTTTCAAACAGCACGACCAGTTGCTTGTTCATGAGTTCCTGCTTGACCAGCGTCAGCCTTACGATAGCGATGCCGAGCCCCTCGATTGCGGCCGGCAGTTCCAACCCGGAACTTTCAAAATCTATGAAGCGTGTGTTGGAGAATATCCTGGCGGCGCGCGGGCCGAGCCAGCGCTCCCAGTTCTTGGTGAATTCGGCTGAGCGCAGAAGGACGTGGTGCTCCAGATCGTCGGGATCGGCAAGCGGCGGAGCCTTGCGTAGATAGGATGGGCTGCAAACCGGGCAAAGACTCCGTCGGCCAGGATTTCTGACACGTAACCCTTGGGCGCGGCGCCGGTCCCGACCCGGATCGCCCCGTCCATGACGTCATCGTCCTCTCCGCCGACGACGAACTTCACCGCAATTTCCGGATGGTTCGTGTAGAGCGTCCCGAGCACCGGCAAGACGCATTTCTGGAGAAAGACCCGCGGAGAACCGATGACGAGCGGCCGGCTGTCGGAGGTGGCCGAAATATCCTGAGTGACGAAGCGGATTTCGCCCAAAGTGGCATGTATTTTCGACCAATACTGCTCGCCGGCTTTGGTGAAAACAATACGGCGGTGGGCGCGCTTGAAAAGCGGGCAGGCCAAAAACGATTCGAGATTGCGCACCTGGCGGCTGACCGCGCCGGGCGTCAGGCACAACTCTTCCGCCGCTTTGGCGACGCTCAGATGCCGCCCGACCGCTTCGAATACCGGAAGCGATGTCATCGGCGGCAGGGTCCTGATCGGCTTTCGATTCAACAAGTACCGCCTGCTGCCGCCCCACATTGAACCCGTAAGAATTCTCCCGGCAGAAAGTAGGCGATCATTGAGTAAAACTCAATTGAACGCAAAAAATTTCGATTTTCGCCAGCCTGCGGGCTTCCTATCGTCTGGCGCGACCGTTGGCCTCCGACGGTTGATTGGGAGGACAGTATGGAAAAGACAATGTTCGGGCTGGCTCTCGCCGCCGCCCTGTCGCTTGCACCGATTTCTGCCGGGGCCGAGGAATTGCGCGTCGGACTTGCGGCGATTGCAACGTCGGTGGATCCGCATTTTCATCGCGCAGGATACAATTTCGATCTTCGTGAAAACATTTCCGACGCACTTGTCTATGCGAACGGGGTCACGGGAGAAGTGGAGCCGCGGTTGGCAGCATCCTGGGAAATCACCAGCGATACGAATTGGCTGGTGATCCTCGAACCCAAGGCGAAGTTCGACAACGGCAATCCGCTGGGAGCAGATGACGTCATATATTCGCTCTGCCGGGTGCGGAACGTCCCCAACAGTCCTGGCCTTTACAGCGGCTTCATCGAGACGGTCGCCAATGTCACCGACGCGGGCAACGGCAAGATAATGATCGAAAGTCGGGAGCCGGACCCCAACCTTCTGCGCAACCTCAGCAATATCGGCATCGTCGAAAACCCGACCGGCCGCACGCTTGCCTATGACGACAAGACCTGCGGCAATGACAATTGGCTCGACACCAACGGGTTCAACAATGGCGCGGTCTCGGCAGGCATCGGCCATTATCGCGTCGCCAAATTCACGCCCGACGTGGAAATAGTGCTCCAGCGCAACGATCAGTATTACGGCAAGCCGGCGCACTATGACACGGTGGTGATCAAGGCGTTGCCCGACAACAGCGCCCGCATCGCGGCTCTGCTCGGCGATGCGGTGGACGTAATCAATTCCGTGCCGATCAACGCCGTGGAAAGCGTCCAGTCCGCGGGCAAGTTCCATCTTGCCTCGACGCCTTCGACCCTGCTGATATTCCTGCTGGCTGACCAGAATCAGGAGCCCACGCCCAAGGTTTCCGGCACCGACGGCAAGAACCCGTTCCTCGATCCGCGTGTGCGCAAGGCGCTCAATCTGGCGATCAACCGTAATGAAATTGCCGAAACGGTAATGGGCGGCATGGCTCAGCCAGCCAGCCAGATCATTCTGGACGGCGTGTTCGGGCACAATCCGGATCTGGCGCCGTATCCCTACGATCCGGCCAAGGCCAAGGCGCTGCTCGCCGAAGCCGGCTATCCCAACGGCTTCTCTCTAGTACTGAGTGCGCCCAGCGATCGGTATGTAAATGGGGCCCAGGTTGCGCAGGCGGTGGCCGCGATGCTCTCACAGATCGGCCTCCAGGTGACGCTCGAGACGTTCCCGCGCAGCATCTACTTCACCAAGGCCAGTGACTACGAATTCAGCCTCTATCTCGCCGGTGCGGCGGCCGACACGGGCGAAGGGTTGAGCCAGATGATCAATCTGGCCGGCACCCGCGATCCGGATCGCGGGTGGGGTGGGGCTAACCGTGGCCGGTATTCGAGCGAGGTCACCGACAAGCATCTGGCGCAGGCGCAGGCCACGCTCGACGATGCCGAACGCGAAAAGCTGATCCAGGCCGCCTCGAAGCAGGTTTACGAAGACGACGGCTACGTACCGCTCTACCACGAGCTCGGCGTCTGGGCGGTCCGCAACGGCATCCAATACGAAGCCAACGCTAACCTCATCAACATCTTCTACACCGCGCGTCCCGAATGAGACGCTTTGGGAAGGCGGGCCTACCGGTTGTCCCGCCTTCCCTTTCATGAAAGCTTCAAGCCAAATGGGCACTGAATTCAACGACGCACTGTCGTCGCAATATGACTACCGGGGTCTGCGCGAAGCCTTCTCGCCTGCGTCGACATACCAGGCATTTCTCAATGTCGAAAAAGCTGTCGCATCGGCGCAAGCCGAACTAGGCATGATCCCTGCGGCGTCGGCCGAAGTGATCGCCCAGAACTGCCGGTACGAGCGGCTCGACATGGACCGGCTGGCCAAAGGCTACAGCACCACCCGCCATCCGTTGATGCCGCTCATCAACGAGCTCGTCCGGCTTTGCGGGCCGACGCATGGCGGTTATGTGCATTGGGGCATCACTACGCAGAATGTCGTTCAGACAGGGCTCCTGCTGCTGGCCAAGCGCGCGCAGGAAACGCTGGACGGAATCGTAGCTGACATCCTGCGGCATCTGGGGCGACACGCCCGGACGCATGCGACGACGGCCATGGCTGGCCGGACCCATTACCGTCATGCGGTGCCGATCACCTTCGGTTTCAAGGTCGCCGTCTGGATCGAGGAATTCCTGCAGGCTATCGACCGCCTGCACGAAGCGCAAAAGCGCACCTTCGCCGTCATGACGGGTGGCGCGGTGGGCTGCTTTTCGGCCTTGGGAAGAAAAGGGCCGGCTTTCCAGTCGCGGGTCGCGGAATTGCTCGGCATGGAGGAGATGGCCATCCCGTCGCGGGCTATTCGCAGTCATATCTGCGAATATGTAAACGCATTGAGCCTGCTGGCCGCCGCATGTCACAAGATTGCCGAGGAGATCTATCAAAGCGGCTCGGAAGAATATGGCGAACTCCACGAACGGCGGGTCGAAGGGTCGATCGGCTCGTCTACAATGCCCCAGAAGATCAATCCGATCCTGGGCTACGGCATCATTTGCGGAAGCAACAAGCTTTATGCTCTTGCCGGGATGCTGATGGCCAGCGCCCATCGACCCTTCGAGTCGGACGGCAGCACCAACCAGCTTTTCGAGGACAGCCTGGCGGAGGTTGTCCAGACCGTCGGCGAGATACTGGTCCGGACCGAATTGCTGGTCAGGGACCTCGACGTCGACACGGTCAGGATGCGCCACAATCTCGACCTGTCGCAGGGCGCCATCTTCGGCGAGATGGCGATGATGCGGCTGGGCGAAACGCTAGGCAAGCATACCGGCCACGAACTGGTCCATGAGGCGGCCATAGCGGCTCAAACCAGGGGCGTGTCATTCCTCGACGAAATCCTGCATCTACCCGGCGGGCCCTCGCTGAGGGCGGAGATCAAACACAGGCTGGAGGGCAATGGCGCCAACGGAATATGCGCCGAATATGCCATTTATTTCGGTTCGCTGGTCGAGGACATGACGATGAATTCCTTGCCTGCAATCGGGGAGCGCCGGATAAACGCCTTTCTCAAGGCCGAACCGTAAATGCTGTCCTTCGTCTTGAAGCGCTTGCTGCAAAGCGTGATCGTGATGCTCTTGCTCTCGATCGTCATCTTCGTGGGCGTGTGGCTGATCGGCAATCCGGCCGACGTGTTGATCTCTTCCGAGGCGACCGAAGCCGACCGGCTCGCAGCGATAAGGGCTCTCGGACTCGATAAGCCCTTATGGCAACAATATCTCATCTTCCTGGGCAATGCCGTCCAGGGAGACTGGGGTACGTCCTTCGTCTACAAGGAGCCGGTCACCACCATCCTGCTCCAGCGCCTTCCGGCCAGCGTCGAACTGGCGGCGGTGGCCTTCGTCATCGCGATCACCGTCTCCATCCCCGCCGGGCTATATGCAGGCCTGCGGCCCGATTCAGCACCGGCGCGCGCAATCATGGCGTTCTCGCTCGTCGGCGTCAGCATCCCGACCTTCTGGCAGGGTATGTTGCTGATCATCGCCTTCGGCATCGCGATACCCATCCTACCGGTCGGCGACCGCGGCGACGTCGCCACCCATTTCGGCATCACGAGCAGCCTGTGGACGCTCGACGGGTGGTCGCATGTCGTGTTGCCGGCCTTCAGCCTCGCGCTTCTCAAGATGTCGCTGCTGATCCGTGTCACCCGCGCCGCGACGGTCGAGGTGTCGCATCTTGATTTTGTCACGTTCGCCCATGCCAAGGGCGTACGGACCTGGAAGGTCGTAATAAGGCACATCCTGCGCAACGCGCTCATCCCGTTGGTCACCGTCATCGGCATCGAGCTGGGCAACCTGCTCGCCTATGGCGTGATCACCGAGACGGTCTTCTCCTGGCCGGGGCTCGGCAAGCTTCTGATCAATTCGATCAAGATGCTCGACCGTCCCCTCATCGTGGCGCAACTGACCTACACGGCGCTGCTCTTCATCTTCATCAACTTTGTCGTCGATGTTCTCTACACGGTCATCGACCCGCGCGTGAAATCGGTCATGGGGCGGCAGGCGACATGAGTTTGGCCACGATGGACGAATTCGGCCGCCACTTCGCCGAAAGCCGTGTCGCGGTGGTGAGCCTGCTGGTGAGCCTCACCTTCCTGTTCTGCGCCATTTTTGTCCCGGTGATCGCGCCGACGAATCCCTACGATCTTTCCCAACTCCAGCTTGCCGATGCCTTGAAACCCGTCGGCTCGCCGAAGGTCGTGCCCGGCGAGGAATTGCGGGTAAGGGTAACAGTTGCGAACGGCGCCGCCACCTTCGAGGATTTGCCCGAAGCCAGCGCAATCAAGGCCATCGCTGCGGAAGCTTGCGGAGAAAAATGTCTCGACGTCGGCGTCAAGCCCGCCGATGTCGCCCTCGAAAGCCTGCAGATTCGTGGTCTGCCGCCGGGGCTAAGCGTGGAAGGTGCGAGCAAGCACCCGGTCCAGCCCTGGTGGACCATTGCGGCTCCTGACGACGGCAAAGCTAGAATCCTTGCCGAAGGCGCCCTGCCTTCGGATTTCAGCTTTCTCGCAATCGTCAAATCCGCGCCGCAGGAGACCGGGTTTGTCTTCAGCCTGGGTACGGACAGTTTTGGCCGCGATATGCTCTCGGCCATTCTCTACGGCATCCGGATCAGCGTCATCGTCGGCCTTGTCGCGGCCGGTACGGCCATGGTCCTGGGGATCGGCCTTGGCCTGCTGGCGGCCTGGATGGGCGGGACAGTAGATGCCGTCATCATGCGCGCGGTCGATTTCATGCTCGGCTTTCCGGCTTTGCTCGTTGGGCTGGCCGTGCTTGCCATCCTGGGCAACGGAGTCGACAAGGTCGTCTTTGCCATCATTATCGTGCAGTGGTCCTATTACGCGCGCACGACCCGGTCGGTGGCGATGGCGGAACTGGGCAAGGAATATGTGGAAGCGGCCAAGACCCTTCGCTTGTCGCCCGTGCGTATCATGCTGCGCCACGTCCTGCCTAACTGTCTGCCGCAAGTCATCGTCCTGTTCACGCTCAACATCGCCTCGGCAATATCGCTTGAATCCTCGCTCAGCTTCCTGGGTGTTGGGCTGCCCCTCACGCAGCCTTCGCTCGGCATGCTGATCGCCAACGGCTACGAATTCATCTTCTCGCAGAAGTACTGGATCAGCCTCTATCCCGGCATCGTGCTGCTGGTGATGATCGTGGCCGTGAACCTGCTCGGCGACAGGCTGCGAGACCTCAACAACCCGCGGCTGGCACGGTGAGGTGTGCGATGACGGAAGCACTCCTCGATGTGGAAAAACTCAACACCTGGTTCTATACCCGCAAAGGCATCGTCAAATCCGTGCGGGACGTTTCCTTCGATCTTCGCCGCGGCGAGGTCTTGGGGATAGTCGGGGAATCCGGATCGGGAAAATCGGTCACCGGCATGTCCATCATGGGGCAGATCGATGAGCCGGGCCGGATCGTCTCGGGCTCGATCAAACTCGCCGGCGAGGAGCTAACCACCCTCAGTTTCACCCAGATGCGTCATTATCGCGGCAAGCGTATCGCCATGGTCTTCCAGAACCCGCTGATGACGCTCAACCCGGTCATGCGCATTAGCGACCAGATGTCCGAGGCCATCGGCGAGCACGAAAACATCCCGCGAAAGGAAATACACCGCCGCTGCGTAGATGCGCTGTCGGCGGTCGGCATCCCGTCACCCGAGGAACGCCTCAACGCCTATCCGCACGAATTGTCCGGCGGCATGCGCCAGCGCGTGGTGATCGCCACGGCCCTGCTGCTCGGGCCCGACATGATCATCGCGGACGAACCCACGACCGCGCTCGACGTTACCATACAGGCCCAGATCATCTACCAGATGCGCCGGCAGATCGACCAGCGCGGGCTCGGCATGATCTGGATTTCGCACGACCTGTCCACACTATCAGAACTCGCCGGCCGCATCATGGTCATGTATGCCGGAGCCACGATGGAGATCGGAACCACCGGGGAGGTCATCGGGCTCGCGCGCCATCCCTATACGCGTCGGCTGCTCGAATCCGTCCCTTCTCGCAACAAGCCCGGGGAGAAGCTGCAGCAGATACCGGGCAATATGCCCTCGCTCCTTTCTCTGGGGCAGGGATGTCCTTTCGCCAGTCGATGCGAGCGCGCCACGGCGATCTGCAACGAGACGGTTGCGCCGATGCAACTGTCGGACACGCATCGCATCTGGTGCAATCACCCGTTCGAGGATTGAGCCTTGCAACAGACCATCCTTGAGGTTCAGGACCTGTCGCGCAGCTTTCGTAGCGGACGCGACCCGCTTCATCGCCTGGCGGACTGGCTTTCCGGCATCGAGCCGCCCACTGTGCGGGCAGTCGAGGATGTCACGCTCAGCATCAGCCCGGGAGAGACGCTGGGAATCGTCGGCGAATCCGGCTGCGGCAAGTCCACGCTCGCCCGCATGATTGCCGGTATTCTGCCGATCTCTTCGGGACGGATGCGGTTCCGCGGCGAATCCTACGAGAGCCTGCTGTCGCGCAAACGCGATGCGCTCAAGATCCAGATGGTGTTCCAAGACCCGCTCTCCTCGCTCAATCCGAGGCTGAAGGTTCGTGACATTATCGGTGAGGCTGCGGTCGTGCACGGCATCGTGCCGCGATCGAAAATTCGCGATTACGTCTCCGACCTTCTCGCCCGCGTCGGCCTGCCTCCCGAAGCGGCCGGCCGCTATCCGCACCAATTCTCGGGCGGCCAGCGCCAGCGAGTGGGCATCGCCCGTGCATTGGCGGTCAGGCCCGAAATGCTGATCTGCGACGAGGCGGTGGCCGCTCTCGACGTTTCGGTGCAGGCTCAGGTCATCAACCTGCTCATGGATATCAAGCGCGACAGCGGGCTGACCATGGTGTTCATAAGCCACGATTTGGGCGTGATCCGGCACCTTTGCGACCGGGTTGCGGTAATGTATCTGGGGCGTGTGGTGGAACTCGCCAAAACCGAGGACCTGTTCGCCGCCCCAACCCATCCCTATACCCGCATGCTGTTGGAGGGGATGCCCAGGATTTCACTAAAGCGGCGGGAATTTCTGCCGATCCAGGGCGAAATTCCCTCGCACCTCGCGCCGCCGAGCGGGTGTCACTTCCACCCCCGCTGCCCCATCGCCACCCAGGAATGCCGACAGGTTCGTCCCGAATTGCGTGAGGTGGCGCCTGGCCATCTTCATCGCTGCCTGAACGCCGTCGCCAGTTAGCCTGCAGCCTGGCGTGCGCCAAGTTTGAACAGCGCCAGAGCGTAGGTGTCTTCCTGATCACCTTGCAACTGATGTGACTGCGTCGTCGAGATGACCAGCCAGTCGAAAGATACCGGAAAACTTTGCGCTTCTTCGTACAAACATGGTGGGCCCGGAGGATGTTTGGAAAGCACGCAAGATCAATTGGTTAGGGAACGGTGGGACCGCGCAGCTTTCAAATCTGTTCCAATGTTTTTCAATGTTTTTGTCCCACTTGCAGCGCTTTATTTCACCCAGCCGACCCAATGAACGCTCAAAGACATATCGCGGACGGGCCTGATCGATCGAGCCGCATTTGAGAATGCACGGCGCCGCCTGCCAGCGTAGGTAGAAGTCACGCCGGCGCCACGGTCGCGAAAGAGTCAATCCCTCCGGTTTTTGAACAGGAAGATTGCGCCATGTCCGGACGCTCGCGAACACGACCACGAAAGTCCGACTCGACCGGAAGCGGAAGTTCAGGCGAACTTTGGATCACTGTTGTAGTTCGAGACCCGGGATCCCGGTGCAGGGCTTGTGCCGTTGGACGTCACGCGCCGCGTGTATCTGGAAACCGTCTCGGAGTGACCCGCCGTGGCCTTTCCCGCAAAAGGGGTGGCTTTCGGCGAGCGGCAGAACGCGCCTCCATTGGCCGCGACTTTCCGCTTTCCACCCTCCTTTCGTCAGCGGTTATCCCAAGTGGGGATCGTTCTCGCGCCTTGGCAGGCACCCTGTCGAGGTCTAGCATACGCCCAACGCATGGAGACTTCGATGACCTCAAGCTTCAACGTCCACGATGCGGCCGGCTATGAGCAGCTCATGGGCCGCTGGAGCCGAAAGCTCGCGCCCCTGTTCATCGACTTCGCGGGAGTTGCCGGCGGCGAAAAGATTCTCGACGTTGGTTGCGGCACCGGCAGCCTGACGTTTGCGCTCGCCAGGACCGCGGATCTCGAAGAGATCGCCGCGATCGACTATTCGCCCGTCTTTGTCGAGGAGGCGATCCGGCGCAACACCGACCCGCGCATAAAAATCCGGCAGGCGGATGCCTGCTCTTTGCCTTTCGAGGACGGCACATTCGACCGCGCCTTGGCGCTGCTCGTGCTTCACTTCGTGCCCGAGGCCAGTAAGGCAGTCGCCGAGATGCGCCGCGTCGTGCGGCCGGGCGGCGTGGTCGCGGCGGCCGTGTGGGACCATCTCGGTGGCATGCCCGGCATGCGCATGACGGTCGACACCGTGGCGGCCCTCAGCGAAGGCGGACGCCAGCTGCGCGGCCGCTATTGCTTCCAGCCGATGATGCAGCCGGGCGAAATGAAGCGAACTTTCGTCGAGGAGGGTCTCGTGGAGGTCACCGAAACCCAGCTGATGATCCGCATGGACTACCAAGACTTCGAAGACTACTGGACGCCAATTGCCGCGGGCGAAGGGCCGCTCGGCAAATATGTGGCCACGCTCGATGCCGCGGAGCGGGCGCGCACCGACGCCGCCGTGCGCGACGCGTACGAGGCCGGCCGGCCGGACGGCCCGAGGTCTTTTGCGAACGTCGCCTGGGCCTGCCGGGGCATAGTTCCCTGACCCGATGGTCGGAGAGCTTTCAAAGGTTCTAACGCCGGATTCGCCTAGCCGCGCCATCATGTGAAATGGCTGCGTCCCCGTCCATGTCTTTCGTGGAGGAATGGATGTCACCTGTTAGTGCCACTCGAACGCAATGCGCCAATTGCCGACCTTCCTGGCGCTTCTCCAGAGCCGCCGTTCGCGCTACGGCTTTAGTCGACCCGTTTCTGTCATTCGCAATCGTGGAGCCAATGGCAAAACACTGGAGGTCTTCGGACCTTGGTAATACGCCCGCTCTCGGCATCAGTGCGTCGAACTATGTGAATTTCAGGCGAGTGGTTCGATCGGCAATCCGGCGGCTTCCATTCCGGATAGCATCTGAGACATGGGAGCTTGTTCGCGTCACACGTCGGCGGTGCGGTGCCGCATCGGGAGGCCGCATCCGGAATGTCAATCTGCATGACTAGTGGCGGTGCGGGAGACCGGCATGTTGTGGGCGAACATGCTGCGGGCGTTCCAGGTCGGGAAGGCTCTTGCGAGCGACAGGTCGCCATCGAGTTGGATGCGGTCATCGCGGGTGGCTTGGGCCCAACTGAGCTGGCCAGCGTGCCATTTGACGAAAGCTTCGGCTTCCGCCGTGATGTAGAGATCCTCGTCGAAGCCAGGGTAAGTCTTGCAGATCTCTGTGTCTCCGAGCTCGATGAGTAGCCAATAGCGCTCCCGGTGTGGGCGGCCGGTAAAGTCGAAGCGGATGACGACGCGTCGGTCCGGGAGCCGGTCCCGGCGGAGCGCCTTGCACATCGACCACAGGGCCACAAAGGGGTCTAGGTGCTGGGGGGCGATCTCGAGCCAATGCGCGCCCCACTCGCCGAGCGACTGGCAGACCGTGAAGAGGTCGTGGCCCGCGGACGTGAGCTCGTAATGGCGCCCGCGCCCGTCGGGCTTGGGATTCGACTCGACGACACCGACCCATTCGAGCTGCTTGAGCCGCTCTGAGAGCAGGGTACGGGAGAGCCCGGGCGCGCCCTCCAGGATCTCGCTGAAGCTTCCGCAGCCAAGGTGCAGGTTTCGGACGATCAGCGGCGTCCAGCGCTCGGCGAAAATCTCGGCGCCACGGGCGATGGGGCAGTACTGGCCGTATGTCCTCATGACAGACGTCCTCACAACAGCAGTGTTGCGCATCCGCCTCCGATTGTGGAGTCCAGATTGTTGACTATACGGCAGCTGCCCGCCGTGGTCCGATGTGGCCTCTCTCGATGAGAGGAGGACACGATGACGACACCTGTGACGACAACAACTTACGCAGAAGCCCACCACGGGAGCATGCAGCCAACCGTCGTGGAGATCGACGGGTTCCGAGGCCGGCTGATCAATGCCAGCCACGCCGACTACGATGTCGCCCGTGCAATCTGGAACGGCGCCATTGACCGGCGCCCGCATCTGATCGCCCGATGTATCGGGACCGCCGACGTGGTCGCGGCCGTGCGTTTCGCTCGCGACCACGATCTGGAGATCGCCATACGGGGCGGAGGCCACGGCGTGGCGGGCACCGCCGTTTGCGACGACGGGATCGTCATCGACCTCTCGGCGATGCGGGGCGTGCGGGTCGATCCCGCCGGCCTCAGGGCGTGGGTGCAGGGTGGCGGGCTGTGGGGCGACGTCGACCGCGAGACGCAGGCGCACGGCCTTGCCACCACCGGCGGAATCGTGAGCCATACCGGAGTCGCCGGACTCACCCTCGGCGGTGGCATCGGCTGGCTGATGCGCAAGCATGGCCTCGCGGTCGACAACCTCCTCGCCGCCGACGTCGTGACGGCCGACGGCGAGCGGCTGGGGGGG
>NZ_AHAM01000148.1 GCF_000236565.1 Mesorhizobium alhagi CCNWXJ12-2
CCATGTGGTGGCAGACGGCCGCGGCACTGACGCGGAAGGCTTCCTCTTTCCGGTTCGATTTTGGCAGGGGCGTCGAAGTGGTGAAAAGCGCCACGGCTCTACAGAAGGTCGCTGCCTTCGAAAGAATGTCGGCGTTCGTGCAGAAGTTCGACGAGGACTTGGCCGTGCGGAGGATCGACGATGCGGCGGACGTCCATAGGATTGATCCGACGGCGATCGTTGACAATCTGATCATGGGCGAAGCCGAATTGCGCGATCTTGCTGGCGATCCCCTTGTTCATTTCGGGGCTCATACGATGACGCATGTCAATCTGCGCAGAGTGAGTGCGGAGCGCTTGCAAAGGGAAATCAGGGAGTCAGCCGATGTCGTCGAGAGATATGCCGGCCGTCGACCTCAATCCTTTTGCTACCCCTACGGCTTTCCGTCCGCTGTGAGCGATCGTGAGATCTCCGCTGCCGCCGAGGCCGGCTTTCCAGTGGCCGTGACGACGCAGCCCGGAGTGCTGAGCGCAGCCAGCTCTGAACGTCCAACGGGCATGCCGCGCGTCTCGCTGAACGGCTCCTTCCAGAAGAAGCATTACGTCAAGGCCCTCATCTCGGGGCTGCCGTTCAGGTTCATCTAGCCGGCCTTGCACTGGTATCGGCCGGCTCGGGCAGGATGCTGTCAGCCCGATATTGCCTGTTCGGCAATCAACCTCTCCAGCCTTTCGATCCACAGGCGGCTGCGGCTGGCGACCATATCATAGCCAAAGCGCCTCGACTTCTTGATCCGGTCAAGATCATCCGGCGAGGTGATTTCCTTGAGGAACCCGTGCCCCAGCCAGAAGACACGAAGCTTGAGCACTTCCAGCACATGGCGAGTCGCCCCGTGATCGGAGTCGGAGCCATGCTCTTCGTAGACAAACACCGTGTCGCCCTCGAGCAAGCGTGAAGCGCCTGAAAAGGCCGCTATTTCGACGCCCTCGACGTCGAGCTTGACTATGAATTTATCGAGGCCTGCGAAATGCGGCAGCGCCGCGACATCGTCCACCGTGATTGTCTCGCAATCAAGGATGGGCTCGGCCCCATCGGCAGGCGCGACCGTCGAGCGTGCTTCGTGCTTGGCCCCGTAGATCCGCACATGCTCGCCGCCCGTTGCACCTATTGCCTTGTTGAGCGCCTCGAAACGGCTGCCGTTCAGCGCACGGTTGTCTTCCAGCCGTTCGAACGTGTCAGATGCAGCCTCGATGGCCACGGCCTTCTTGGCTCCAGCTTCCGGGCCACTCACCAGGATCGACCAGAACCCGTGGTTGGCGCCGCCGTCGATGAAGCCATAGTCAATGTCGCGTGAGGCTGCCAAGAGTGACCTGACCGACCGTTCGTACTCGTAGGACGGCAGCAGCATGATCGACCAGTAGGAATCGCAATAGGCAACGCGCATATGGCAGTTGGGAGCGAGCGTCAGAACCATTGCCCTGTCGCTCGGAAGAAGCGTGCGCACGGTGCGCGCGACATAGGAAAAGCCAAACTGATGGAACGGCTGCAGGATGCGCATTGCGGTCCGAAGAGTCGCCAACGCAACTCGCTCGTGCACGGCCGCACCTTCGACGCGCCCGCTTTGCGTGTCGACGATAATGTCGCTGGGGTAACGCTTAAGCATCAGCGAGTGACCTCACCAAAATGATGTCGAGCGCGAGGACGGCCTTGGACAACGGCTACAAAGTCAATGCGCATCATCAGATTTGTGTCCGCTGCCTTCGCTCGGCGCTTGATACCTGAAAACAGCATAGTCGATGGTCCGAACGGCATCGAGGAAGTGCGGCATCGCCGGAACGGCGAGCTCCTCAAAAATACCTTTCTCCCGGATTGCCGGCCGAGCCCAGTCGATCGCGCTATGGCTTGAACTTCCATAAACGACAAAGCAGCCACGTCGACGCTGTTCGAGTGACGAGGCCAGATTGCTCATCACGACGTCGAAAACATCCTTCGAAAACGGATTATAGAAGTAGACCAGCAGAGGGGATTCGGGAAATTCGTAGGTTGTGGCATCAGCCTCGATAACCGTGATTGCACGGCATTTCTGGCCCGCGCTCTTATATTTCGCGATATTGCGGCGTGCGATCTCTACCAACTCCTTGGCGAACTCGACGCCGACGATTGCAGCGAAGGGGTAGTGCGACGCCAGGAGGAGCGTCCGTGACTTGCCCGAGCCGATGTCGATGAACGTGTAGCCCCCAAGATCGAGTGGCAGACTCTTCATGATGAAGGAGAAGGATTTCGGCGACGTGCAGACGCATTCATTTCCCTGATCGCGATACGGCCCGACAACATCGAGAGTGTCGAGACGGATCGAGCCCGCCGTATCGACGCCGTTGTCGCGATCCCATTTCCGCGCCAGGCGATCGGCAACGATATGGCGGATGTTGCGGGCGACGAAGCGGCCGCTTTGGGCAACTCCGTACTTGCGCACGAGCCGGATTGGTTCGAGCACTCCCCGCTGCCGAACGAAACGAAGGGCCCTTCCGATGCGTCCTGTGGAGCGATCGTCAAGATCGGCGCTGTTCAAACCTTGGGTATCGCGGCTCACCATGGGCCGACTCCGATTGAGGGGCGAAACCCGCGTTTGCGTCGCCACCTCGCCTCCTTAGACGATAATCGTAAATAAACAGGGTGCCTGGCCCATCTCGGGCCGTGCGGCGCGAAAACGCCGCACCCACGAGATTGTTTGCGTCCGGACTACGGTGTCGCCCTGCGGACAGCGCTCATGGGTTTGAACGCCCGAAGCGGTCAGCTGTTGCGTGCCTTCGGCTGGGCGGTGATTTCCACATGCTGATTTCTTTTTTGGTTGCCAGCTTGCGCCTTACAGGTTTCTATGGACCAAATAGTAATTGGTTCGCACCAATGAGGGCGAAATGGCCCACCTGACGGACAATTCCAGCCTGGCTCTCGATCGCATCAGAAAGATGCTGAACGAGACCTCTTTCGGTCCCGACGGCAAATTGCCAACGGAAAGGGCGGTCGCGGAGCAGCTCGGCATCGGCCGCCGCTCTGTCCGTCGGGCGCTGGAAGTGCTCGAGGCCGAAGGCCGCGTCTGGAGACGTCAGGGTTCGGGGACTTTCGCCAGGCCGCCACCGTCGGACCTACATGGACGGATCGGACAAATCGCAGCCGAGACCGACTACATGGAAATCATGGAGGTCAGGCTGCGCATCGAGCCGCAACTCGCCCAACTCTCCGCGCTCAGGGCGAGAAGCGAGGCGATCGAGCGGATGCGCCAGATCCTGCGGCGCCTGGACGAGAGCGAGGATTCGGACGGCCGCGAGCTGTGGGACAGCGCCTTTCATCGGCAGATCGCCAAGAGCGCCGGCAATCGTTTCTTCCTCACGATCTTTGACGTCGTCGACCGCGTTCGCCAGGACGCGGCCTGGCAGGCTATCCGAGCGCGAGCTCGCAGCGCCGCCTATCTCGCCATCTACTCGCAGCAGCACCACACGATCCTCGAGGCGATCGCCCGCCGCGATCCGGTCAAGGCCGGCGAGGCCATGCGCCAGCATCTGATGACGCTCTACGACAATCTCGTCCACCAGACCTCGCTGGGGAGCCTGAGCGATGCGAGCTGAGACGGCCGAACGCGAAGGATCGGCACGCCGGGCCGTGCCAGCGGCCGCGGCGCCAGTCCTCCAAGTGAGCAACCTCTCGATCCGCTTCGCCGCCCAACCCGCGGACATGATCGACGATGTGAGCTTCGCCATCGGTTCAGGCCGGACGCTCTGCTTGGTGGGCGAGAGCGGCTGCGGCAAATCGGTCACCTCACTCGCCATCATGGGGCTGCTGCCACAGCGGGTGGCTCAGATACAGGGTGGAACGGCGCGGTTCTTGGGCGAGGACCTCCTGTCAATGGGCCGCGCCGCGCTGGAAGCCAAGCGCGGCAATGAGATCGCGATGATCTTCCAGGAGCCGATGACGTCACTCAATCCGGTCTTCACCGTCGGCGAGCAGGTCGCCGAATCCGTTCGCCGCCACCGCAAATACGGAAGGACCGAGGCGCGCGAGCGGGCGCTGGAGATGTTCCGCCGCGTGCGCATCCCGGCTCCGGAGAAGCGTCTCGACGAATATCCGCACCAGCTGTCCGGCGGCATGCGCCAGCGCGTGATGATCGCCATGGCTCTCGCCAACGACCCGGTGCTTCTGATTGCCGACGAGCCCACCACGGCACTCGACGCCACCATCCAGGCCCAGATACTCGACCTGATACGCGATCTCCAGGCGGAGACAGGCACGGCGTTGCTTCTCATCACCCATGACTTCGGCGTCGTCGCCGAGATAGCCGACGATGTCGCCGTGATGTATGCGGGCCATGTGGTCGAGCACGGGCCGGTCGAGGCGATCTTCAACGACCCGCAGCATCCCTACACGCTCGGTCTTATGGGTTCGATGCCTGCACTGGGCGGCCACACCGGCCGCCTGATGACGATCGCCGGTTCCGTGCCGCCCGCCGACGCCATGCCGGCCGGCTGCCGATTCTCGACGCGCTGCCCCTTCGTGGTTGAAAAATGCCGGAGCGAGAGGCCTCCGACGAGGCTGATGCCCGGCGGGCATGGCGTCGCCTGTTTCCGGGCCCCGCTCGAACTCAATGTGCGGGCGCAGCCGCAATGATGTCCGACATGATCATCGAAACCCGCGATCTGATCCGGCACTTCAAGTCCGGCGGCGGGCTGTTCGGGAAGGCCACCACCATACATGCGGTGGACAGGGTCACGCTGTCCGTGCGCCGCGGTGAGACTTTCGCCATCGTCGGCGAGAGCGGCTGCGGAAAGTCGACGCTGGCGCGCCTGCTCCTGCGGCTGATTGAACCCACCGCGGGCCAGGTCTTTTACGACGGAAAGGAACTCACTGCAGCCAGCCCCAGAGAATTGCGGGCGTTGCGGGGCGAATTGCAGTTCATCTTTCAGGATCCCTATTCGTCGCTCAACCCTCGTATGACCGTCGGTGCGCTGATCGCCGAGCCTCTGCAAGTCCACACACAAATGAAATCCGAAGAGCGCAAGACAGCGGTGCGCGGCCTGCTGCGCAAGGTAGGGCTTCGCCCCGAGCACGCGGACCGCTACCCGCACGAATTCTCGGGCGGCCAGCGTCAGCGCATCGGGATAGCGCGGGCGCTCGCTTCCGGCCCGAAGCTCCTGATCGGTGATGAGCCGGTCTCCGCGCTCGATGTGTCGGTCCAGGCCCAGATCATCAATCTGGTCGAGGACCTGAAGCAGGAATTCGGCCTGACGCTCATCATCATCGCCCACGACCTGGCAGTCATCCGTCACATGAGCGACCGCGTCGCGGTCATGTATCTCGGCGAGGTCGTCGAATTGGCCGAGACCGAGGCCCTCTTCAGCCGGCCGCTGCACCCTTACACCCAGGCGTTGCTTCAGGCGATTCCGGCTCCAGCGCCAGGGGCCGCCCGCGGCCGCCAGGTGCTTGCCGGCGATATCCCGTCTCCGGCCGCACCGCCCGACGGCTGCCGGTTCCACACGCGCTGCCAGCACGCGACGGAACTATGTGGGCGGATGAAGCCGCCACTGGGCGATGCCGGCGAAGGCCGCTCCGTCGCCTGCCACTATTGGCGCGAAATTACACCACCGCCGCTCGACACGCTGACGGCTTCGACGCGCTCCAACAGCGCGCAGCAAAGGTTCGAGCTTTATCGCAGATACACGAAAACGCCGCGTGACCAAGGCAGCGACGCGGTGACCCACAACAACGCTGCCCCGGCTGGTGGAATCTGAGACCGAGAACAAAATGAGAGGAGTACAACCCATGAGAATACAACGGCTTTTGATGACACTTTTGGCTTCCGCAGCGATGGCGGGCACGGCCATGGCCGCCGATCTGAGGATCGGCTTT
>NZ_AHAM01000147.1 GCF_000236565.1 Mesorhizobium alhagi CCNWXJ12-2
CCGGAATTTCATGTGGGTTTCTTTCCGTGGCCGGCGCATAGGGGGCCACACCCCTGTCATAGGCTCTTTGGCACTCGAATGATAGGAGTGCCAAAATTAAATTGTGCATCTTTAAAATATTGAAGCGGGACTTGGTATGAAATTGCTGAATTACGGGCCGAAATGAAATAGCGACAAATTGAATTCCGATCGCAAACACCTATTTTTATACGACAGACGTTCACGTCTGATATTTCAATAGCAAGGGAGAATTGCCCAATGGCGGATGCTAATCAAAACATTATGGAAAAGGCGCAGTCGCGTTTCATCGAGACCCAAAAGAAAACTGCTGAGCGAAACAAGGCGACGGCCGAATATCACTCGGAAGCAAAAGCCAGGGTCATCAAGACGGCAAAACTGCGCGAGTTGCGACTCGCCAAGGAGGAGCAGGATCGCGCCGCGGAGGCCTTGAAGCCAGTCGAACCCAAAAAGAAGCGGGCGCCGCGCGCGAGCAAGAGCAAAGAACTCCCCACTTCCGTCGACAAGACGTAAACTGCGCCACGTACGATGTGAGCCGCAGGCGGGCTATTCGATCGCAGACGTTAGCCTGGAGCCTTGTGACGCCTTTTCAAACTCCACCCAGCGGTCTGTCACCACGCCAGGTATTGTCGACGCTATTTGAAATCGGCAGACGTCAGGTCGTACATGTTTTTGCGGCCGCGGGAGTAGGCATTCCGCGCCATGTCGTGAACCAAACCGCGCACCGCATCGAAAGCCGCCAAATAGTCGGTTTCAGCGTCAGCGGGTTCGGCTGCTTTCTTCTTCGAGATCGCGTCGATCTCGACGGAAAAGGAAATCTGAACCATGCCGTCATGGCCAAGAAAGCGGATACGCTTCCCTGCCGCGTCGTAGCTGCGGCTCAGATTGGGAAATGTCAGTGACATGGTCTTACCTCTCGAGAAGTCGACGCCAAAACGTTATCATGTATTTCCAGTGGCCATGGAATATATAGAAGCGAGAACAAATAATGCAGTCGACATTCTCATAAATAGCTGAAATGAAAAATAATCTTTCATCGCGACCTCCTTTGTTTTTGTTAGTTTTTCGGGCCAGAATTTCACCATACCACATAAGAAGGTGATCCGGTGATTTTTTCGACACTTTTCAATCGAGAACAGTTCTCGATCAAACGGCCGACCAGTTGCGGCTAGATCGACGCGGCTTTTTCGGTCGCCGGTTGGTTGCCACTCACTTCGACAACATGTGCCCGGCTTCAGCTTGCGGGCCCGATTCGCACCGCAGTCCGCTGCCCTCCTTCGCATGAACCTGGGAAGTTCGGCCTCATATCGGGGCGAATGATAAGCAAGGCGCCTGGGCCGCGACTGGTCAGTGACGATCATGACGTCGAGCACTTCGCTGATCATTTGGGAGCGTCCGGACAACATCTGCGCCTCAGCATGGCGGGTAATGTTCTCGGGAATACAGCCTCGCCTTCGTCTGCCTCCCCATGAGGTCACGTTATGCAAGTGTTAAATGCGGTGCCGTAGTTTGCGAGCTGAAATGCGGGCTCAGATTCGCCGAGTAACACTGAAAGGACCGGGGGCTTTTGGAGAACTCAGGTGTCGTGCTTCTTGGTGGCGCTCACGGAGCGCTCGCGCTCGCGCGCAGTCTCGGCGCTCGGCAGGTTCCTGTCGCCTATGTAACCAACGATTCCCCGCTCCCGAGCTGGTCGAGATTTGTCCGTGAGACGATCAGGTGGCCAGGTCCGGATGACGACCGGGCCATCACATTCCTTAACGAGGCAGCGCAACGGCACCAGTTGGAGGGATGGCTTCTCGTGCCGGCCGCCGATCCCGAAGTTCGCCTGGTTTCGGAAAATCTCGAGGCGCTCTCGGGCGTATACAAGATCATGCTGCCGTCGTGGGACGCGCTGAGATTTGTTTGCGATAAGCCTTTTCTTTACAAGCGCGCCGCCGAACTCAACCTGGAAATTCCGCGAACCTATGAGATCGCGTCGCCTCAACAGGCTTCGAAGTTGAAACTGTCGTTTCCGGTTGTACTCAAACCGAATATGGGTGGCGGACACAGCCGCATTGCAAAGGCCAAGGTTGTCCGGGTCGATGACCATGCGTCATTTCTGTCGGCCTATAGTGACGCGGCCGGGCAGATCGGCTTCGAAAATATCATCGTACAGGAATTGATCCCGGGGGGCGGGGAAAGCCAGTTCTCCTACGCGGCTCTGTGGAAGAACGGCGAACCCGTGGCCGAGTTCACAGCCCGCCGCACAAGGCAATATCCCGTGGATTTTGGCTTTACGAGCACCTTTGTAGAGGTTGTCGAAGAACCGCACGCCGTCGCAGCCGCTCGGACCTTGCTCAAGTCGATCGGTCACAGCGGTTTGGTCGAAATCGAATTCAAGCGGGATCGCCGGGACAATTCGCTCAAGCTTCTCGACGTCAACCCTCGTCCGTGGTCGTGGTTTGGCCTCTGCGCCGCTTCGGGCGTCGATCTGGGCGCGATGCTTTGGGAATCCGCGAACGGTCGGGACTCCTCACCTGTGTCAGCGCGCCAAAGGACAGCATGGATGTATCTCGTCCGCGACGGTGTTTCGGCATTCAAACTGATGCTTCGCGGCCAGGTCGGGATCGCGGAGTATTTCCGGTCCTTCGGATCGGTTCGGTCGTGGGCGACCTTCGCGTGGAACGATCTGTTGCCGGGATTGATCGACCTGCCGCTGACGGCATGGAGGGTTCTGACCAAACGCGTGTTGAAGATTTCATAGCAAGATCGTTGCTGGCTATCGGGGCAGTTTCTTGAATGGCAATTTTGCAATCAGCTAAGAGAAATCTAAAATATTCGATCATTCGGGCTGGTCTGGAAGTCGCGAGCGTTTTGAAAGCCCAGTCGCTGTTCCCGTCATTTGGCGGTCGAGGGCTAATCTTTACGCTCCATCACGTCCGGCCCGAACGGCAGAAAACCAGGTTCTCACCCAACGCGACATTGTCGATCACTCCTGAATTCCTCGAACAGGCCATCACCGCCGCCCGTGAGTGTGATCTTGTACCGGTTCATCTTCACGATCTGCCGGCGCTGCTCGCTAATCCGTCGGACAGCAGGAAGTTCGTCTCGTTTACACTCGATGACGGATACCGCGACAATGCGGAATTCGCCGTGCCGATCTTCCGCAGGTTCAAAGTCCCCTACACGATCT
>NZ_AHAM01000146.1 GCF_000236565.1 Mesorhizobium alhagi CCNWXJ12-2
GGCCGCCGGCATCGAGGTCCGCGCCGTTCCCGCGGGAGCAGGCCTGTGAGCGCCGCGCCGGACCATATCGCCGAGGCTCCGGCGGTAGACGGCGTGCCGCTGGTCGAGGTCGAAGGGCTGGGCCGCGTCTTCGACCTGTCCAAGCGCTGGCTGAACCGCCTTCTCGACGGCAGCGGCAAGGTGACGCTGACTGCGGTCGACGGCGTCGACATCGCGATAAACCGCGGCGAAACCTATGCCTTGGTCGGCGAATCGGGATCGGGCAAGTCCACCATCGCCAGGATGGTGGTCGGCCTTTTGCCGCCGACGTCCGGCAGCGTCCATATCGGTGGGGCCGACATCTGGGCCGAGAGCGGCGGCCCGCGCCAGCGCCAGATACGCCGGCGGATCCAGATGATCTTCCAGGACCCCTTCGCCAGCCTCAACCCGCGCTGGCGCGTCGGCTCGATCGTGGCCGAACCGATCAAGGCCTTCGGCCTGATCGCCGACGCCCGCGACCGCGAGGCCCGGGTCGGAGAACTTCTGGCGCTCGTCGGCCTCGATCCGCGCGACGCCGGCAAGTTTCCGCATGAATTCTCCGGCGGCCAGCGCCAGCGCATTGCGATCGCCCGGGCGCTAGCCTCCGAACCCGAATTCATCGTCTGCGACGAGCCTACCTCCGCGCTCGACGTCTCGGTGCAGGCGCAGGTTCTCAATCTGCTGCGCGAGTTGCAGGAGCGCCTCGGGCTGACCTACCTGTTCATCAGCCACAATCTGGCCGTCGTGCGCCACATGGCGACAAGGGTCGGCGTTCTCTATCTCGGACGGCTGGTCGAGGAAGCGCCGGCGCGCGAGCTCTTCGCGGCGCCGAAGCAACCCTACACCAGGATGCTGCTCGACGCCGTTCCCGACATCGGCATGGAAGGCGTCGAGCGCCAGTCCATCGCCGGCGAGATCCCAAATCCGATCAACCCGCCGGCCGGCTGCCACTTCAACCCGCGCTGCCCGTATGTGATGCCGCATTGCAAGACCATCGTGCCGCCGCTCTATCAGGTAGGCAACGCCAAGGTGCTCTGTCACCTCTACGCGGACGGCGTCGACGCCGCCCTCCCGCCGCCGGCGCGCTGACCCGGCTCAGCGGGCCGGCAGCGCCGTCTCGACCAGCTTGGCCCAGTAGGACGCGCCGATCGGGATGATGTCGTCGTTGAAGTCGTATTCCGGGTGATGCAGGTACTGCGTGTCGCCCTGGCCGAGATAGATGAACGCGCCGGGCCTGGCATCCAGCATGAAGGAAAAATCCTCTCCGCCCATGACCTGCGGCGTGTTCATGTCGACCTTGTCGGAGACGAGCCGGGCGACGGAGCCGGCGAATTCGGCTTTCTCGGCATTGTTCGACAGGACCGGATAGTGACGCTGGTAGTCGAGCGTAGCCTTTGCGCCGAAGGCAGCCGCCGTGTGCTCGACCACTTCCCTCATGCGGTTTTCTAGGAGGTCGCGCACTTCGGATGACAAGGTGCGGGCAGTGCCGGTCAGCCGCGCCGTCTGCGGGATGACATTGAAGGCGTCGCCCGCCTTGAAGGTTGTGACCGAGACCACCGCCGCCTCGATCGGATCGACGTTTCGCGCCACCACCGACTGCAGCGCGGTCATGATGTGCGCGCCGACCAACGTCGTGTCGATGACGCGCTGGGGGCGCGCCGCGTGGCCGCCCTTGCCTTCGATATCGATTATGAACATGTCGGCGGCCGCCATCATAGGCCCCGAACGGATCGAGAACTGGCCGAAGGGAATGCCCGGCGCGTTGTGCATGCCGTAGACTTCGTCGATCCCGAAGCGGTCCATCATGCCTTCATTGACCATTTCGCGGCCGCCGCCGCCCCCCTCCTCCGCTGGCTGGAATATGACCACGGCCGTGCCGTCGAAATTGCGTGTCTCGGCAAGGTAGCGCGCGGCCCCCAGCAGCATCGCCGTATGCCCGTCATGGCCGCAGGCGTGCATCACGCCGGGCGTCTTTGACATATAAGGCCGCTCGACGATCTCCTGGATCGGCAGCGCATCCATGTCGGCGCGCAGGCCGATCGTCTTGCTGCTCGCAGTCTGACGGCCCTTGATGACGCCGACCACGCCGGTGCGCCCGATACCGGTGGCGATCTCGTCGACGCCGAACTCCTTCAGCTTCTCGGCCACCAGAGCCGCCGTCCGGTGCACATCGAACTGCAGTTCGGGGTGCGCGTGAATGTCGCGCCGCCATTTCGTGATGTCGTCGTGAAACCCCGAAATCCGGTTGATGATAGGCATCCGTGTCTCCTGGCTGGTCGTGCGCATCGCGCGCGGCGGGAAGCCGGGACAATGACGGCGCGCCGGCACGGAGGCAAGTCAATCCACCGCCAAGTCCAGGGCCGCGGTCGAATTCGAGCTATCGAAAACGCCTGAAACGAACCGTGATCGCATTCCTATTGCAGTGCAGCATAGGCGCAATTAAGTTCGCGGCGGCTTCGGTCAGCGGCGTGGTCGGCAAGCACCATCAGCCGAGTGCAGGAATTCAGGGCGTGCGGATTGCCGCCGCATCAGTTCCGATTGGAGTACGGTTTGGCGCCGGCGGACATCCCTCCCATGAACGTCGATCTGAGGACGAATACCGTTCCCTCGGTGGTCCGCACTGCCATCAGCGTAGCCAGCATCAGCAGGGCCATCCTCGTCATATGACCAGCATCAGCGGCCGGCTAATCAAGGGGAGCATGTGGCTAAGCCTGTCCCGGGCGATCGTGAACGGTCTGGCGACGCTGAGCACCATCGTGCTGGCGTGGTACCTGGCGCCCGCCGATTTCGGCGTCGTCGCGCTGGGCACGACCATGCTGCTGATCGTCAGCACCGTCACCGAGCTCTCGCTCACCCAGGCGCTCATCCGTCACGAAGCGCCCAAGGAATCGCATCTCAGCGCCGCCTGGACGCTCAACGCCACACGCGGACTGCTCCTTTGCCTTCTCTTTGCCGCCTGCGCCTATCCGGCGTCCGGGCTGTTCGAGGAGCCCAGGCTCGCCGGCGTCATGATTGCCCTGGGCTTCAGCATGCTGCTGAGCGGCCTGACCAATCCGCGCCTGATCATGCTTCAGCGCGAGTTGATCTTCTGGCAGGAGTTCGTGCTCAGCGTCTCGCAGAAGCTGACCGGCTTCGTCGCCGCGGTGGCGATCGCGATAATCTATCAGAGCTATTGGGCGCTGGTCGTCGGGACGCTGGTGACCCAGGCCACGAACGTCATCATCTCCTATCTCGTGCTGCCGTTCCGGCCCAGGATCACCTTCCAGCACATACGGGAGTTCTTTTCCTTCTCCGCGTGGCTGACAGCCGGCCAGATCGTCAACACGCTCAACTGGCGTTTTGATTATCTGCTGGTCGGCAAGATGCTCGGCGGCACGGCGCTCGGCTATTATTCGGTCGGCTCCAATCTCGCCATGATGCCGACGCGCGAAGCGACTGCGCCTCTTGTCCAGACGATCTATCCGGGCTTCTCCAGCATTCGCGACGATCCGGCACGTCTCGCCGCCGCCTATCAGCGCGTGCAGGCGCTGGTCGCCGCAATCGCCCTCCCCGCCGGCATCGGGGTCGCGGTGGTGGCAGACCCGCTGGTCAGACTGGCGCTTGGGGAGAAATGGGCGCCGATCATCTTCATCATCCAGTCGCTCGCCTCGGTTTTCGCGCTGCAGACGCTGGGCTCGCTGGTGCAGCCGCTCGGCATGGCCAAGGGTGAGACGCGGCTTTTGTTCATCCGCGACACGCAGATGCTGTGCGTCCGCGTTCCCATCATGATCGTCGGGTTGATGCTCGCCGGCCTTCAGGGCGTCATCATCGGCCGCGTATTCACCGGGCTGTTCAGCGCGCTCGTCAACATGATTCTCGTGCGGCGCTTCATCGGCGTCACGGTATTGAAGCAACTCTCGGCCAATATGCGGGCACTGACGAGCATCGCGGTGATGGCGGCAGGCGTGACGCTCGCATCCGGCTATCTGCCCCATACGACCGAGAAGATCATGCTGGCGGAGCAACTGGCGATGCTGGTTGCGCTCGGCGCCGGCCTCTATTGCGGGTCGACTTTGCTGCTCTGGATGTTGATGGGGCGGCCGGCCGGACCCGAAACGGAGGTCCAGAAGATCTTGGGCAAGATCCTGTCCAAAGTTCGCCCAGCTTGAACACTACACGGCAATCCCTGCCGCCGCGTACGGCCCTGCCAGCCAGATGGAGATGAAAAAATGCCTGCAGAATCAAATCTGGACGTGATCGCCAGGTTGCGGGGTGTCATACACGACTGCCTGAAGGACTACATCTCCGACGACGAGCCGCTGGCTATCCTCGACTTTCCGGACATTCGCAACTGCGGTGATTCGGCGATCTGGCTGGGGGAAATGGCCTACCTCCAGAATCGGTACGGCAAGCGCCCGGCCTACGTTTCGCGAATTGACGATTTCTCGCCCGAGGACCTTGAACGCGTCATGCCGACAGGCCCGATCTTCATCCATGGCGGCGGCAATTTCGGCGACATCTGGGGCGCGCACCAGGATTTCCGCGAGCGGGTGCTCGAGCGCTTCCCCGAGCGTCAGGTCATCCAGTTCCCCCAGTCGATCCACTACAAGTCGAAGGAACGCGTGGAACAGAGCGCGCGAGCCATCGGGCGCCACAAGAATTTCGTGCTGCTGGTCCGCGACGAGGAATCGAGAGAGTTCGCGCAAAAGCACTTCGACTGCCAGGTGCGTCTCTGCCCCGACATGGCCTTCTGCATCGGCGCGCTCCAGCCCGCCGCATCCGAGTTTCCCGTGCTTGCGATGCTGAGGGCGGACCTTGAAAAGGCGGGCGACGCCGATCTCTCGGCCTATCCGGACATTCCGATGGAAGACTGGACGACCGAATCCGCCAGGCGCGTGCGCGTCTCCAAGGCGTTCGGCGCGGCGTCGGCGCTGGTAGCGCTCAAACCGGCTGAGATACGGCTGCGCAAGCTCGACGCGGCAGCGCACAACCGCTTCCGGCGCGGCATCACGCAGATTGCGCGCGGGCGCGCGATCGTCACCGATCGCCTGCACGTCCACATCTGCTCGCTGCTGCTCGGGCGGCCGCATGCCGTGCTCGACAACAGCTACGGCAAGGTGCGGCGATTCATGGCGGCGTTTTCCGGCGGAACCGACCTGTCCTACAAGGCGGCGTCGCTCGACGACGGGATCGCCTGGGCGCGCCATCAGGCCAGCGTGGGAGCCGCCGCATGACGCGACGGCCCATGCAAACGGGAGGCGGGATTCGATGACGCTCGTCACCTTCATCATTCCCGTCCGCCATCAGGACAATGCCCGCGACTGGAACCTTCTCAAGGCGAATCTCACCCAAACCATCGCCTCGATCTCGAACCAGACGAATGACGATTGGCGAGGCGTCATCGTGGCAAACGAGGGCGCCGACCTGCCCGACCTGCCGCCCCGCTTCAGCGTAGAGCGCGTCACCTTTCCTCCGAACGACATGCACGAAATCGGCAAGTCTGGCAACATCGAGGACGTCTACGACGCCTTCCGCGCCGACAAGGGACGCCGCGTGCTGAAGGGAATGCTCGGCGCCCGCGACAGCCGCTTCTTCATGATAGTTGACGATGATGACTTCGTAAGCGCCAGGATCGTCCAATACGTATCGGAAAATCCCGACGCCAACGGATGGACGATCAATCGCGGCTATATATGGGACGACGGTGGCAAGCTCCTGCTGGGGTATGACGACTTCGACCATCTCTGCGGAACGTCGCTGATCATCCGATCGGACCTCTACGGCCTGCCGGAGCACTTCGAGGACGCCTCGCTCGATTTGATCAAGTCGATGCTCGGCAGTCATGTCCGCATCGCCGGCATCCTCGCCGAGCGTGGCGCGCCGCTGACGCCGCTGCCATTCCGCGGCGCCGTCTACCGCGTCGCCCACAGCGGGTCGCACAGCAAGGCGCCTAGCCTCCTGGTCACGTATTTCCTGAGCTGGCAGGCGCTCAAGCGGCCGAGACGCATGCTTCGCAGTCTGGCCAGGCTCCGGCTGGTCGGCGAGACTGCAAGGCAGGAGTTTTTCGGCAGGCCCGCCCCGCGCAACGCCTGACCCCCTACTGCAATAGCTTGATTCCGGTCAATGGCCGGATAGCCGGATTTACGTCGCGACCGGTTGGAGAGAGCGGGGCCGACCGAGCGCCTCGCACCGGTGTGCGTTTCAATAGCCCTGCCGACCCGACTGTCCAATCCACATCGTGATCCCTCGGGCTCCGTCGCGGGCTCGTCAAATCCATGTCCGGCTCAGCACGCGCTGGGCGCAGATAATTTCGCCTTGCCCTTTCCTAGCCGAAAATCGGCGGTATGTGACGATTCCGTGACAGATTTGTTAAGGAGCGCGCATGGCGTCCGTTGTCCGTGAAGAAAGCAGTGCCGGGACCGGCGCCACGACTTTTGCTCCATTCCTCCCACAATCGAGAGATCAGTCCCAGTGGCTGACTGTCCCGCTCATCGCCATAGCATTCTGCACGCTTGCGGCCGCCCTGACAGCAATTCTGGCTCCGAGTGCGCGGTCCTTGCTCCTGCAGGAAGACGGCATCATCGAAATGGCCTCTGTCGCCTGCCTGGCGGCTGTCGTGCTCGGAGCCGGGGCGGCGTCCGCTCTATGGGGTCTGCGCGCGCCGCTGGTGGTCGCGGGGCTGATCGGGTTCATCGAATTGATGGACGAAACCAGCTTTGGTTCCCGCATCTTCGGATTCCAGCCCCCTGCCCTTTATGGAGGCGGCGAACTGGATGGCTTCCACGACCTGCTGATCCTGGCTTATCGGCTGCTGCACGATGTCGATCGGAGCCTGGCCTGGCTGTGGGTGGGCCTGTTGCTTGCCGCTTCCCTCGGCATCATGATGTTCGCCCTGACCCAGCTATTGAACGGGATAAGGAACAGGCGCTCGGGGCTCACGGATCACGTCCTGCTCTTCCTGCACATCGGGTTCATCGGCCTTGCGCAAGTCATCGACATCGCCACGGCGTCCAATGCGCTGTCGGCGGTGGAGGAGATGTTCGAGTTCAACGCCAGCCTTGCCCTGGTGTTTTATGTTGCCCAGCAGGCGCATCGGTCGTGGGCCGAAAGCACTGCGCGATTATCCAGCTGACCTGGAGAGGCCGGAGCAATACCGCTAAGCGGTTAGGACCATCCCGCCGCTGTCCTGCGTCAGTGAGAATCCTTCGGCACGGCATTGCCGCGCACGCCCTTGAGGAAGTCGAAATCGGCGCCGGTATCTGCCCCGGTGACGTGGTCATGGTAGAGCATGGCATATCCGCTTTCGGGCCGCCTGACCGGGTTCTTCCAATCCCTGAGCCGCCGCTCGATCTCGTCTTCCGGCACGTCGAGATGCAGCCGCCGGTTCGGCACATCGACTTCGATGAAATCGCCGTTGCGAACGATGGCCAGCGGCCCACCGGCCGCGGCCTCCGGGCTGGTATGCAGGATCACCGTGCCGTAAGCGGTTCCGGACATGCGCGCATCCGAAATGCGGATCATGTCCGTTATGCCCTTCTTCAGCACTTTTGGCGGCAGGCCCATATTGCCGACCTCGGACATGCCGGGATAGCCGCGCGGCCCACAGTTCTTCAGCACCATCACGCAGGTCTCGTCTATGTCGAGATCGGGGTCGTCGATTTTCTTCTTGTAGTCGTCGATGTCCTCGAAGACGACCGCGCGGCCGCGATGGACCATCAGCGCAGGCGTGGCGGCGGAAGGCTTCAGAACCGCGCCCTTCGGCGCGAGATTCCCGCGCAGCACCGCGATGCCGCCCTGCTGCGTCAACGCCCTGTCGACCGGCAGTATGACGTCCTCGTTCCAGTTTGTGACGTCCTTGACCTCCTCCCACTGCGTCTGGCCGGAAACCGTCAGCGCATCCTTGTGCAGCAATCCGGATTCGCCGAGCCGCTTCAGCACGACGGGAAGCCCGCCGGCATAGAAGAACTCCTCCATCAGATATTTCCCGGACGGCATCAGATTGACGATGGTCGGCACGTCGCGGCCAAGCCGATCCCAGTCGTCGAGCGTCAGATCCACACCGGCGCGGCCGGCAAGGGCCAGCAGATGCACCACGGCGTTAGTCGAGCCGCCGATGGCGCCGTTGGTGCGGATCGCATTCTCGAATGCCTCGCGCGTCAGAATGTCCGAGGGCTTGAGATCGTCCTTGACCATCTGCACGATGCGCCGGCCGGTGAGCTGGGCCATAACCCGCCGGCGGCTGTCGACGGCGGGGATTGCGGCGTTGCCCGAAAGCGCCATGCCGAGGGCCTCTGCCATGGAGGCCATCGTGGAGGCCGTGCCCATCGTGTTGCAGGAGCCGGGCGAGCGGCTCATCGCCTGCTCGGCGTCGAGGAAGTCCTGCTGGCTCATCGTGCCGGCCTTGATCGCCTCCGACATCTGCCAGAGTGCGGTACCGGATCCGACGCGCTCGTTGCGGAACCAGCCGTTGAGCATCGGCCCGCCGGTGACGGCGATGGCCGGAATGTCGGCGGAAGCCGCGCCCATCAGCAGCGCCGGCGTCGTCTTGTCGCAGCCGACCATCAGCACCACGCCGTCGAGCGGGTTGGCCCGCAGCGCCTCCTCGACATCCATCGATGCGAGGTTGCGGTACATCATGGCCGTCGGGCGAAGTGCGCTCTCGCCGGTGGAGAATACAGGGAATTCCAGCGGCAGCCCGCCAGCTTCGTAAATGCCGTGCTTCACGCGCTGCGCAAGATCGCGCAGATGCGCGTTGCAGGGCGTCAGCTCCGACCAGGTGTTGCATATGCCGATGACCGGGCGGCCGTCGAACAGGTCGGCCGGCAGTCCCTGGTTCTTCATCCAGGAGCGGTGGTAGATGTGGTCGCGCGACGTTCCGCCGAACCATTCCTGGGAACGCAGCTTTCGCGGCCATATCGCTGGCTTGAATCCACCCTGGTCGGGTTTGTTTTGGTCCGTCATGAAAATTGCTCTTCCGGCGGCGGATTGCCGGTAACATCGGCGACGCGGTCGATGCCTTCCTGGATGACCTGGCGCATGGCGGCGCGTGCCGACGCCTGATCGTGCTGTTCGATGGCGCTGACGATGGCGCGGTGGCGCTCCACGGTAAGCTTGTGGCGCTCCGTATTGGGGATTGGCGAACTGACGGCAAAGGTGGTGGCGAGCGCCACCTCGATCAGCCCGCTGATCGCCCGCATGAACGGATTTTGCGAAGCCTCGGCGACCCCGATGTGCAGACGCAGATCGTATTCGACGAAATCGTCGCCAGTCACGGCCGGGTCGCCCATGCGGTCGACGCATCGGTACAATTCCCTGACCTGCTCGTCAGTCCGGCGCAAGGCCGCCAAGGCCGCCGCTTCCGGTTCGAGCGCCAGTCGCATTTCCTGCAGGCTGAACAGGAACTCGGCATCAACTGCGCCTGTATCCGCATGCCACTGGAGAATGTCGGGGTCGAACAGGTTCCAGTTGTCGCGCGGCATCACGCGCGTTCCGATCTTGGCCTTGGGCATGATCATTCCCTTGGCGGCCAGCGTCTTCAAAGCCTCGCGCAGAACCGTGCGCGAGACGCCGTAGCGATGCTGGAGTTCGGCGTCGCGGGGAAGAATGGAGTTTTCGGGGAAGGCGCCGGAAACGATGCCACGTCCGAGATCTGCCATGACATGGCCGTGAAATCCCTTCGGCGGGAGCGTGCGGCTGATGCCTGGCTGGATGGTGATCATGGTGTTGCGACCTGCGACGACCCTTTGCGGGCCGACAGGACCACCAATAGCCGCTGCAGGGCAATGAAGGCAAAGAGCAAAAGGCCGACGACGATCTTCGTCCACCAGCTCGACAGGGTGCCGTCGAATACGATGTAGGTCTGGATCAGGCCCTGGATGATGACGCCAACGAACGTGCCGGCCACCAGCCCGACGCCGCCTGTCAGCAGCGTGCCTCCGATGACGACCGCCGCGATCGTGTCGAGTTCGACGCCGACGGCGGAGAGCGAGTAGCCGGCCGAGGTGTAGAGCGAGAAGACGACGCCTGCGAGCCCGGACAGGAAACCCGACAGCGCGTAGATGCCGATCGTCGTGCGGGCAACGGGCACGCCCATCAGTTCGGCCGAGGTCCTGTTGCCGCCGATCGCATAGACGTAGGAGCCGAACCGGGTGTAATGCGCGACCACGATGCCGGCCAGGAAGACGATCACCATCAAACCGCCGATGAGCGTCAGCCGGCCGCCGCCCGGCATGCGAAAGTACAAGCCGTGGAGCGTGGTGTAGAACTCGTGCGCTATCGGAATGGAATCGGTGGTGATGACGAAAGCCATGCCGCGCGCCAGGAACATGCCCGCTAGGGTCACGATGAACGCCGGCACATCGAGATAATGGATGACCGCGCCCATGGCGGCGCCGAAGACTGTCGCAATAGTGAGTGCGATGCAGAAGGCGGCCAGCGGGTGTACGCCGTACCAGGTCACAAGCACGGCGATCAGAACGCTGGTAAAGCCGATTACGGAGCCGACCGACAGGTCGATGCCGCCCGAGATGATCACGAAGGTCATGCCGACCGCCGCTATACCGAGAAACGCATTGTCGGTGAGCAGATTGCCCAGGACGCGCGTGGAAAGCATGTTCGGGAACTGGATGACGCACACTGCGTATGCGAGCAGGAAGATCACCAGCGTGGCGTAGAAGGGAAGGAGGCGCGAGGAAGTCATCAGGCTTCGGCCTTCCTTGCAGTTGCGGCGGCGCCGGGCCGCAGCAGCAGTTTGAAGCCGCTCAGCGACGCCGCCTGAACGAGCAGGATCAATATGATGACGGCTGCCTTGACGATAAGGTTGTATTCCGGCGGAAAGCCGGAGATCAGGATACCGGTGTTCATCGACTGGATGATGATCGCGCCCAGGACCGACATCAGTATTGAAAAGCGCCCGCCGAGCAGCGACGTGCCCCCGATCACGACCGCAAGGATTGCGTCGAGTTCGAGCCACAGGCCCGCATTGTTGGCGTCTGCGCCGCGGATGTCGGCGGCGGCGATGATGCCGGCCAGGGCGGCGCAGAAGCCGCAGAATGTATAGATCATCACGATCAGCAGGCGGCTGTTGATGCCGGCATAGGTGGAGGCCGAGCGATTCACGCCGATCGACTCGATCAGCATGCCGAGCGCGGTGCGTCGAACGACAAGCACCGTAAGCAGCGCGAGCGCCGCCGCGATGATGACCGGCATCGGCAGACCGAGGAAGGAGCCGGTGCCGAAGAAGATCAGGCCCGGCTCCACGAAGGTGACGATGACGCCCTCGGTGATCAGCTGCGCAATGCCGCGGCCGGCGACCATGAGGATCAGGGTCGCCACGATGGGCTGGAGTTCGAGGACGGCGACGAGCAGGCCATTGAGCACGCCGCAGGCGATTCCGACCGCCAGCGACGACAACAACACTACGGGCAGCGAATAGCCCTCGACGGTCATGGTCGCCGCCACCGCGCCAGCCATCGCCATCACCGCCCCGACGGACAGGTCGACCCCCTTGGAGGCGATGACCGCTGTCATGCCGATGGCAAGGATCGCTACCGGCGCGCCGCGATTGAGCACGTCCACCAAACTGCCGAACAGGCGTCCGTCCTGCAGGCGCAGGTCGAAGAAGCCGGGAAAGGCCAGCCAGTTGAAAAACAGGATGACGGCAAGGCAAGCGAGCTGCGGGGCAGCCTTGCGCAATCCGGACACAAGCCCGCTCATCGTGCCGCTCCGTGTTCGGCGGCGATCGCCCGCATGATGTTGTCGGTGGAGATCTCTGCGCCGGCCAATTCACCGGCATGAACACGGTCGCGCAGCACGCGCACGCGCGTCGAATAGGCGACGATCTCCTCGATCTCGGACGAAATGACCAGCAGCCCCAGGCCTTCGTCGCAGAGCCTGTTTATGAGTTCGATGATCTCGGCATGCGCACCGACATCGATGCCGCGCGTCGGCTCGTCAAGGATCAGAAAGCGCGGCTGCGTGGCCAGCCAGCGGGCAAGGATCACCTTCTGCTGGTTGCCGCCGGAGAGCAGCTTCACGGGCTTTTCGATGTCGGTGGTGCGGATGTCGAGCGCCTTGACAAAACGGTCGGCCAGCTCCGTCTGCTCGCGCGTCGACATGCGGCGGAGCCAGCCGCGCCGCGCCTGAAGGGCGAGAGCGATGTTCTCACGCACCGACAGGTCGCCGATGATGCCGTCCGCCTTGCGGTCCTCGGGGCAAAGCCCGAAGCCAAGCCGGATGGCGTCGCGCGGCGACGCGATCCTGACCGGCTTGCCGTCCACGGTGATTGTGCCGCGGTCCGGCAGATCGATGCCGAACAGGAGGCGCGCCGTCTCGGTGCGGCCGGAGCCCAGCAGCCCAGCGACGCCGACAACCTCGCCTGCTGAGATTGTCAGGTCGAAAGGCGCGACCGATCGAGCGCGGCCGAAATCCGAAAATGAAATCTTGCGTTCCGACGGCTGTGGCGCCGCGCGGCGGCCGTGCTCTGTTGCGGCCGCCAGCGTCCGGCCCAGCATCATCGACACGAGGTCGACTTTCGTCAGATCGCTGGTCTGCCTCGTTCCCACGAGCTTGCCGTTGCGCAGCACCGTGATGCGGTCGCTGACGGCGTAGACCTGGTCGAGAAAATGGGTGATGAAAACGATGCCCAGACCGCGGTCGCGCAACTTGCGCATGACGCCGAAGAGAAGCTCGACCTCGTGACTGTCGAGGCTCGCGGTCGGCTCGTCGAGAATGAGCACCGAGCCGGACATGTCCACCGCGCGGGCAATAGCGACGAGCTGCTGTACGGCGATGGAGAAGCTGGAGAGCTGCGCGCCGACATCGATCTCGATGTCGTACTGGGCGAGCAGCGCCTTGGCCTGCTTCTGCATTGTACGGGTGTCGACGAGGCCGAATCTCCTCGGCTGGCGGCCGATATAGAGATTCTCCGCCACCGCCAGGTTCGGCAGGAGATTCACCTCCTGGTAGACGGTGCCGATGCCGAGCTGCTGCGCGTGCATGGGATCGCGCACAGCCACGGCTTGGCCGTTGAGTTCGATGGCGCCGCTGTCGGCCTTGTGGACGCCGGTCAGCACCTTGATCAGCGTCGACTTGCCGGCGCCGTTCTCGCCGAGCAGCGCATGGATTTCGCCCTTGCGCACCGAGAAGTCGATACCGTCAAGAGCTTTCAGGCCGAGAAAGCTCTTGCGGATGTCGGTCGCGTTGAGCAGCAGGTCAGGCTCGCTCACGGCGTCCTCCCCCGAGGGTGATGCGGCTCATATGCCACGGTTCGTCAGATGAAGCGGGCCGACCCTTGGGAGGCCGGCCCGCTTGCGGGAAAGATCAGTAGCCGAGGCCCTTCTTTTCCTCGTAAACCTTCATCGGCTCGTCGGCAGGGGTATAAAGCTTCGATTCCGTGATGATCTGCTTGGGCGGCATGGTGCCGTCAGCCATGAACTTCTCCAGGACGTCGAAGGCCGGCCCGGCCATGTTCGGGGTCAGCTCGACGGTGGCGTTTGCCTCGCCGTCGGCCATCGCCTTGAAAATATCCGGTACGGCGTCGATCGAAACGACCTTGATGTCGGCGCCGGGCTTCAGGCCGGCTTCCTTGATTGCCTGGATCGCGCCGACCGCCATGTCGTCATTGTGGGCGTAGAGCGCGCAGATGTTCTTGCCGCCGCCCTCGGCCTTGAGGAAGCCTTCCATCACTTCCTTGCCCTTCGCGCGGGTGAAGTCGCCTGTCTGGCTGCGGATGATCTTGATCGTCGGTGTACCGGCGATCGCTTCCTCGAAACCCTTCTTGCGATTGATAGCGGGCGAGGAACCCGTCGTGCCCTGCAGTTCGACCACGTTGCACTCCTTGCCCGCGGCGTCCTTCACCAGCCACTCCCCGGCAACCTTGCCTTCGAGCACCTGGTCGGAGGCGACCATGGTCATATAGAGGTCCGGCGAACCGTCTATGCCGCGGTCGAGCAGGATGACCGGGATCTCGGCGTCCTTGGCCTCTTCAAGCACGGATTCCCAGCCCGTCGCGACGACCGGCGCCACCAGGATCGCGTCGACGCCCTGGGCGATGAAGCCGCGGATCGCCTTGATCTGGTTTTCCTGCTTCTGCTGTGCGTCGGCGAATTTCAGGTCGATCCCGCGCTTTTCAGCCTCGAGCTTGGTGACGCTGGTCTCGGCCGCGCGCCAGCCGGATTCCGATCCGATCTGCGAAAAGCCGACCGTCAAATCCGCGGCCAACCCAGATCCGCCGAGCGCCAGGGCGATCGCCGATCCGAGCAGCATGGTCTTCAAAATTCTGGTCATTCGAACCTCCCAAAAAGTCGATCGCGGCTCCTCCCCGATCGCCAGAAACCGTTTAGTCATATAGTATGACTTTTGCAAGTCGGATTCTGACCGAGGTCGCACTATGATCCCTTTGCTTTGCTCCGCGCGTGTGTGAGATTCATTTCACGCCGGCGATTTGCCATTTCGTCGACCGACGCACGCAGGGCCGGATGCCGCGCCATGAACTGGTTGAAGTCGCGGCGCTCCAGCACCAGAAATTGGCAGAAATCGACCGCGGTCACATCTGCTGTTCGCCTCGAGCCGCTCAGAAGCGCCATCTCACCGAAGAACGAACCGGCTTCCAGACGGATGGCCTGGCCATTGACGTGAACCTCGACCGCTCCGGAGGCGATGAAGTAAACCCCATCTCCTCTCTCGCCAATTCTGATCACGCGCTCGCCGGGAGATGCCGCTTTCGGTCGAAACAGCAGGAGAAGTTCTTCCTGGTCGTGTTCGTCGATCAGCGACAGAAGCGGAAACGTCTTCAACAGCTCTTGAACCTTCAGTTGTCGTGCCCGCTCGCGCGCCTTTCTTCGAGCCTTGACCTTGTCCAAGTCGCGGACCAGCGTTTCATGGTGAGCTCGGCCATAGGCGGCGTAAGCGGCCGGCCACATGGCGCGAACCCGCTTTTGCAATTCCGCGGTCATGAAAAAGACGAGCGGGTTGAGCGTTATCGACAGCAATGCCCCCGCAAGCACGAAATCCCGCCCGTCAGGCGGTATCAGACCGTGCGACATGCCCAGTCCCACAAGGATGAAGGAGAACTCGCCGATCTGGGCGAGGCTCGCGGCCACCGTGAGGCCCATGCCTATTGGATACCGCAGCAACAGCACGATTGCGAATGCGATCAGCGATTTGCCGACAACGATCAAGGCAAGGACGCTGAAGACCTCACCGGGTTGTCGGACGATGATCGATGGATCGAACAGCATGCCCACCGAAACAAAAAACAAAACTGAAAATGCATCCTGCAGTGGCAGGGAGCCGGCTGCGGCCCTCTTGCTCAGGTGCGATTCGCTGAGCACGACGCCGGCGAAGAACGCTCCGAGCGCGAATGAGACGCCGAACACTTCCGCCGATCCGTAGGCGATGCCCAGCGCGAGAGCGAGCACGCATAATGTGAACAGCTCGCGCGAGCCGGTGCGAGCGACCTGGGTCAATATCCAGGGCACGACTTTCGGTCCAAGAAATATCGCCAGTGCAGCAAAGGCCGCGACTTTGCCGAGTGTCATGACGAGCGCCAGTACAATGGGCTGACCGCCAGAGACTGCCTGATGTGCAGCGCCTTCTGCAGCAGGATGGCTGCCCAGCAGTTCAGCGAACGCAGGCAGCAGCACGAGCGCCAGCACCATCACCAGGTCTTCAACGATAAGCCAGCCGACCGCGACACGGCCATTCGGGCTGTCAACCAGATTGCGCTCTTCCAGTGCTTTCAGGAGTACGACCGTACTCGCCACGGACAGGCTCAATCCGACCACGATTCCGGCGCCGAGGCTCCACCCCCAAAGCCAGCACAAGCCAACCCCGAGCAGTGTGGCGAGCACGATTTGCCCAATGGCGCCCGGGATAGCGACTCCGCGAACAGCCAGGAGATCCGAAGCTGAAAAATGCAGCCCGACGCCGAACATAAGCAGGATCACACCCATCTCGGCGAGCTGGCTCGCAAGAGCCCCATCGGCCACAATGCCCGGCGTGAACGGGCCGGCGAAGATACCAGCGACAAGATAGCCGACGAGAGGCGGCAGATGCAGGCGATCGGCGAGATATCCGAACGCGAACGCGAGTACAAAACCCACTGCCACCGTGGCGATTAGTGTGGCATCACCATGCACGTTTGCCATCCTTTGAACGGGAGGTGCATAGATGGCCATCGCGGCGCGTTGCTGTCAAATACCTCGGTGATCGCACGTTGGCCGTGAACGTTCGGGCTACCGGCATGGAAGTATGCGAGGGTTAGCCGATTTGGCATTTTGCTGGTGCTTGCGCGGCATGCGAAAGCCGTGGAAGTCACCCTTCGCACATTTCTGGACGTAGCGTCTCCCGCCCAGAAGGCAGACCTTACTCGGCTAGGCCGTTATTTCGACAGGCATGCCCGCCGCTTTCCATTCCGGCAGACCATCTTCCAGCCGCCGCGCAGAAATTCCGCGAGCGCGCAGCGCTGCCACCGCCTCGAAGGACATCACGCACCAGGGACCGCGGCAGTAGGCGACGACCTCCAGCGCCGGATCGATTTCCTGGAGGCGACTTTCCAGGTCGCCAAGCGGCACATTGATCGCTCCAGGAACGTGGCCGCGCGCGAATTCGTCCGGCGGACGGACATCGAGCACAGTGACCAGCCCATCGCGCATGCGCTGTACGAGGTCCTCGCGTGCCACAGGCTCCATATCGTCACGTGCATCGAAATAGCCGCGGACGATACGGTCGACCTCAGCGAGGTGGCGCTCGGCAACGGTCCTGATGGACGCAAAAGCTGCAAGCACGCTCTCGTCGGCAAGACGGTAGTTGACGAACTTCCCGTCGCGTTCGGCCGAAACGAGGCCCGCCCTGCGCATCGACTGCAGATGCTGGGACACGTTGGCGATCGGCAGGCCGAGCTTCATCGCAAGCAAGTCGACACTGCGCGGCCCCTGCCCCAGATGCTCTATCAGTTCAAGCCGCTGCGGGTTGCCGAGCGCCTTCGCGACGGTCGCGAACTGCTCGTAAAGGGCCTGCTTCGGGTTGCGGATTGACATCGGGTTTCCAGTGACGCTACATCATTCAACGTAATTATTGAATGACAAGTTCGAGCCGCGTTGTCAAGCTCCGGGTCCCTTCGGCTTGGGGTACCGCGACCGCCGAAGATCGGCATGGGCGCGATCCGCTTTGGCCTGAGGCGCGCAGCAACGGTCGAAGAGACCGACAACGCTGTAGAACGGCTGGGCGGATTCTCGAGTGACAAGGGAAGAGCAGCGACGAAACGCCACTGATCCTGAAATCCAAAGTACTACGGCTCGCCTTCGGCTTTCATGCCCGAAAGCCTCCTGCTCGAGGCGCGCCGCCACCGAACTTCGGACACTGCCCCAACGCCGATATTGTGCCGAGCTTTACACCGACGGTCAGGGCGCTAGGTATCTGCTTATAGCTCTATCCGGCACCTGCCGGAGTAGGTTAGGCGTGCGGCTTTCGAAGCCGGCAGCCGCGTTTCTTCTCAAGCAGAGGGATAGATATGACCGAAGTCAAAAACGGCGACATCGTGCGCATTCACTATACCGCAAAACTAGCCGACGGCACCGAATTCGATTCATCAGCCGGGAAGGAACCGCTAGAATTCCAAGTCGGCGAGGGTCAGATCATTCCGGGCCTCGATCGCAGGATCGACGGCATGGCCGTCGGCGAACGGAGCACGGTGACGGTCCCCGCCGCGGAAGGTTATGGCCCCCGTGACGAAGCCCAAGTGCAGACCGTGCCGCGCGCGGCAGTTCCCGAGGACGTCGATGTGGGCGCCAGGCTCCAGGCGAACACTCCGGACGGTCGACAGGTTGTACTGACGGTTGTGCATCTCGATAGCGAGCAGGCGACGGTCGACGCCAACCACCCGCTCGCCGGTGAGGACCTTCTCTTCGAAATCGAAGTCTTGGAAGTCGTTGGATCCTAGGTTGATGGCATTGCCGAACACCTTGGCGTAGCGGCAATGTCAACGCAGGCGGTTATCCTCGACCGTCTGCCGATCTCGACGGCGCGTGCCGTCGGTATCCGCTTTCTTATGCCTCTCCGCGGCAAGTTTGCGGATCTGCTCAAACCGGTTTTCCTCGGTCTCGCTTGCAACCGCCGGAGACGGGTCGCCCTTCTTTTCGAACGTGATCATCGGCCAACTCCTTTTGTGATGCGGAAAGCCCGTAGAAACAAACATCTCGGCGGCCATGTCGCTGGCCGCTCGAGAACTGCCGGCCTGCTGGGCGCCAGTGTCAGGTCATGAGCGCAGCGACGCAGCCCCTCGGTGGCGCGCCCGCCCGGCCGTCGGCGGCCGGGCGTTCAGGCACCGCTCAGTAACCCATTCCACCACCGTTGTTCGCAGCGGCTGCATCCTTCGGCGGGACATCCGCAATCATGGCTTCGGCGGTAATCAGGAGCGCGGCGATGGAGCCCGCGTCCTGAAGGGCGGTGCGCACGACCTTGGCCGGATCGACGATCCCGGCCTTGATCATGTCGACGTAAGCTTCCGTCTGCGCGTTGAACCCCTGGTTGGGATCCTTTCCGGCCATCAGCTTGCCGACGACGATCGAGCCTTCAACGCCGGCATTCTCAGCGATCTGCCGGATAGGCGCCTCGAGCGCTTTCAAGACAATCGAGATGCCCGCCGTCACATCGGCATTGGTTCCGGTAAGTCCGGTCAAGGCCGCTTTGGCCCGCAGTAGCGCAACGCCGCCGCCGGCAACGATGCCTTCTTCCACCGCAGCGCGGGTGGCGTTGAGCGCATCGTCGATGCGATCTTTCTTTTCCTTGACTTCCGTCTCGGTCGCGCCGCCGACGCGAATGACCGCAACACCGCCGGCAAGCTTCGCCAGCCGCTCCTGCAGCTTCTCCTTGTCGTAGTCCGAAGTGGTCTCCTCGATCTGCTGCTTGATCTGGGCGACGCGCGCTGAAATGTCCTTCTTTTCACCAGAGCCGTCGACGAGCGTGGTCGTGTCCTTTTCGATGAGAACGCGCTTTGTCCGCCCGAGCATGTCGATCGTGACGTTCTCGAGCTTGATACCGAGGTCCTCCGAGATCATCTGGCCGCCGGTCAGGATCGCGATGTCCTCGAGCATGGCCTTGCGGCGATCGCCGAAGCCCGGCGCCTTGACTGCCGCTACTTTCAGGCCGCCGCGCAGCTTGTTGACGACCAGCGTAGCCAGGGCCTCGCCTTCGACGTCTTCGGAGATGACCAGCAGTGGCCTGCCGCTCTGCACCACGGCTTCGAGGATCGGCAGCAAGGCCTGTAGATTGCCGAGTTTCTTCTCGTGGATGAGAATGTAGGGGTCTTCCAACTCCGCGCGCATCTTCTCGGCGTTGGTGACGAAATAAGGCGAGAGATAGCCGCGATCGAACTGCATGCCTTCGACGACGTCGAGTTCGGTCTCGGCGGTCTTGGCTTCCTCGACGGTGATCACGCCTTCATTGCCGACCTTTTTCATCGCCTTGGCGATCATCGCGCCGACGGACGCGTCGCCATTGGCGGCGATCGTGCCGACCTGGGCGATCTCATCGGATGACTTCACTTTCTTGGAACGCGTCTGGATGTCCTTGACGACGGCAGCCACGGCAAGGTCTATGCCGCGCTTCAAATCCATCGGGTTCATGCCGGCGGCAACGAGCTTTGCGCCTTCGCGCAGAATGGAAGCGGCGAGCACCGTTGCGGTCGTGGTGCCGTCGCCAGCAAGGTCGTTGGTCTTCGAGGCCACTTCACGCACCATTTGCGCGCCCATGTTCTCGAACTTGTCGGAAAGCTCGATTTCCTTGGCGACTGTGACGCCGTCCTTGGTGATGCGCGGTGCGCCATACGACTTGTCGATCACGACATTACGGCCCTTAGGTCCGAGCGTGACCTTGACGGCGTTGTTGAGCAGTTCGACGCCGCGCAACATGCGGTCGCGAGCATCGGTGGCTAATTTGATTTCCTTGGCAGACATGATTTTCGTCCAGTTCAGTCTTGAAATGAGGTGAGCGGAAAATCGCCCGGTCAGGCGGCTTTCTTGGCCGCTTCGGCCTTGTCGACGATGCC
>NZ_AHAM01000145.1 GCF_000236565.1 Mesorhizobium alhagi CCNWXJ12-2
GGTTGGAAACATTATGCGAATGCGTGGAGGTTGGCCGTCAGCGATGTGACGGCGCGGACTTGACCGGAGCCGGGCGCCTGCCGCTCACCTCGTCCTGCGATCGCGTCACTTCGCGATGAGTTCCTCCATCGCACGAACCGCCATCGCGTAACCTGAAGCCCCAAAGCCTGCCATGACCGCCGTGGCGATCTTCGAGACGAAGGAGTTGTGGTAGTAGGCCTCCCTCCTGTGGATGTTGGAGATGTGCAGCTCGATGATCGGACCGGGGAACATCTTCAGCGCGTCGAGGATGGCGATCGAGGTGAAGGTGAACGCGGCCGGGTTGATGATGATGCCCGCGCCCTCGTCGATCGCCTCGTGGATCCAGTTGACGATCTCGCCCTCGATGTTCGACTGGTGGAAACGCACAGGACGTGTCCCGGCCGCCTCGCGGCACATGGCCTCCACTTCCGCGAGCGTCGTGGCGCCGTAGATTTCCGGCTCGCGCTTGCCGAGACGGTTCAGGTTCGGGCCGTTCAGGATGAAGATTGGCTTCGTCATGTCTGTCTCCATGTCAGCCCTGGTAGCCGAGCAGACGCGGCAGCCAGAGAACGAATGCGGGGAAGAAGGTGATGAGTGCGAGCGCGCCGATCATGGCCCCGAGGAATGGCACTACGTCGCGCACGATGTCGCGTAGCGGCACCTCCGCGATGCGGGTCATGATGAAGAGGAGGAGCCCATAAGGCGGCGTGATCAGCCCGAGCATTATGTTCAGGACGACCATGACGCCGAAATGCACCATGTCGATGCCCAACGCCCGCGCTGTGGGGATCAGCACCGGCACGATCACAAGCAGGATCGTGGTGCCCTCGAGCAAGCAGCCCAAAAGCAGAAGCAGCAGGTTGACGAGGAGGAGGAACTGCGTCGGCGAGAGATCCCAGGCGAGCAGCAGCGCGGACAAGGAATGCGGGATGTTCTCGACCGTGACCACGTAGTTGAACACCATGGCGCCGGCCAACAACATGCCGATCGAGGCGGTGGTGCGCCCGCTGTTCAACAGCGCGCCATAGAACTGCCGGACGGTGACGCTGCGATAGATCACGACGGAGATGAAGAGGGCGTAGCCCGCCGCGACAGCCGCCGCCTCGGTCGGCGTCATCACGCCGCCCCTGATGCCAACCAGCAGGACGACCGGCAGCATCAGCGCCGGAAATGCCTGCAGAGTGAGACCCGGCAGCTTGCGCAGCGGCACGGGCTCTTCGACCGGGAAGTTCTTCCGGCGGGCGTCGATCGCCACGATCGACATTTGCGCCAGCGCCAGCATCACGCCCGGCACGATGCCGGCGATGAACAGGAAGCCGACCGAGGCGTCCGAGACGAGCGCATAGATTACCAGCGGAATGGACGGCGGAATGATGGGAGCGATCACGGCGGAGGCGGCCGTCAGCGCGGCGGCGTAGCTCGCGGGATATTTGTCATCCCTGGTCATGAGCTGCTGCATCATCTTGCCCGTGCCGGCAGCATCGGCGATCGCCGAACCCGACATGCCGGCAAAGATGAGGGATTGCAGCACGTTGACCTGGGCGAGGCCGCCGCGGAACCGGCCGACGATGGCATTGGAGAAATGCAGGAGCCGCTGCGTCATCGTCCCGGCGTTCATGATCTCGGCGGCGAGGATGAACATGGGAACGGCGAGCAGCAGGTACCCCGTATAGAGTCCGTTGAGGATCTGTTCGGCCGCCGTTCCCATGTCGAGGCCGGCCAGCCAAAGATAAAGGATCGATGAGGCGATCATCGCATGTCCGATTGGCAGGCCGAGTACCGCCAGAACGCAGATAGAGATCAGCGTCAGGGAGAACGGATCGAGGAAGGTCATACGCCGGAACTCGCCTTGGTGGGATCGAGTTCTTCGGGCTCCTCGCCCTTGAGCGCCTGCCATCCGAGCCAGAGGTAACGGGCGAGAACGGCGATGACGAAGATCACATAGATCGAGAAGAGCCAGTCGAAGCGGATTTTCAGATAGGCGGTCTTCTGCACCTTCATGAAGGTGACGTAGTCGAACACCGCGGGGAACGAGTAGCCGTAGAGAGCGATGAGCGCGGCCGCAGAGGCCAATGTCATCACGCGTCGGACGCGGGGGCGGACCCCGCCGTAGATCAGGTCAAACCTGATCTCCTCTTCTTCGCGCACCACGAATGCGGCACCGAACAGGACGACCCATATCCACAGGACGACGGTAAGCTCGGTGCTCCAGCCAGTGGGCCACTGCAGGATGTAGCGGAAGATGACCTGAAGCAGGAAGGCGGCGAACATAACGCCGATCATGGCGACGATCAGGTTCTCGCCGCGCCGATAGAGCCATCCCATCAAGCGTCGCACGCGTTGCAACATCGGCTTGCCTCCCACAGTCACGGTTCGTTGGTGTTGCGAGCCGGACCGCCGGCCATACAGGCCGGCGGTCGCTGACTGTTATCCCTAGAGCGCGTTGATCTTGTCGACCATGCCTTCGGGCCAGCTCGCGGCCAGGTCCGAAGCGAGATACTTCTCCTGAACGTGTTTGCGGAAGGCCGCGACATCAGGCTCGTAGATCTTCAGACCCAAGCCTTTGAATTTGTCGACGAGTTCCTTTTCGCGCGCGAGGTGCTTCTCGGTCGAGAAGTCGATCGCAGCGTCCGCAGCCGCCTGGAGGCGGGCCTGCTTGTCGCCATCCATTTCGTCCCAAACCTTCTTGGACACGGTCAGCAGATCGAAGCCGACAAGGTGTGAGGTGAGCACGATCTGCGACATCACCTCGTAGAACTTCATGTTCTCGACGTTCGGCAGCGGGTTGTCCTGGCCGTCGATCGCGCCGGTCTGGAGGCCGGTGTAGACCTCGGCATAGGCCATCGGGGTCGGGTTGGCGCCGAGCGACTCGCCGAGGAACTGCCAGGCGTCGCCGCCGGGCATGCGCAGCTTGACGCCCGCCATGTCGGCCGGCGTCTTGATTTCCTTGTCGATCCTGAGGCCGACCTGGCGTACGCCGAAGTAGGTCGGACCGAGCACCTTCACGCCGAGCTGGTCCTCGGTCATCTGCTTCATCTCGGCGCCGGCATCGCTGGCGAAGAAGGCCTTCAGATGGGCGGCATCGCGGAAGAGATAGCCTGCAGTCAGGATCGACCAGGCGGGAATCTGGTTCGAGATATCCTGCGGGGCGATGTTGCCCATCTCGAGGTTGCCGCGCTGCAGCGCGACGAGTTCGGTGCCCTGCTTGAACAGATTGCCGCCGTAATAGCCTTCAAAGGCGAAGTCGTCCTTGATGGCGTCGGCGAACATCTTCATCATCTCGGCGCGGATGTCCTGCTCGGAGAACACCGCGGAAAAACGCAGTTTCGGCTTGTCCTGTGCGAATGCCGGAAAGGCGGCAGCCGTGGCGAGCATGCCGGTTCCAACCAGGAACCGGCGACGGGTCGTGTTCAAATTCATGTCTTCCTCCCTGTTACTTTTCTAAAGTCCTCCGCCGGGCGAGACCCGGCATTTCACCCGCTTGCGGCGGGCTCACCGATGTAGGCGGCGAAGGCCGCCTTCATCCGATCGACATCCGGCGAAATGCCGGTGAACAGCTCGAAGGCGCGCGCCGCCTGATAGACAGCCATGCCCTCGCCGTTGAGCGTGCGGCAACCGCGCCGGCGCGCCTGCGCGAGCAGTTCGGTTTCCAGCGGGAAATAAACGATGTCGGCGATCCAGCACTCCGGGCGCAAGAGCGCCGGATCGAGCGGGATGCCCGGCAGCTTGGCCATGCCGACCGGCGTCGCGTTGACGATGCCGTCGGCCCGCGCCGCCGCAGATCCAAGGTCCGAGACGACAGCGAGGCGATCGAGGCCGAAGCGTGAGGCGAGCCGCGCGGCGAGCGCCGCCGCTTTCTGCTCTTCGACATCGCTCAGCAGCAGCAACTCCACGCCGCTGTCGAGCAGCGCATGCCCCACCGCCGCTCCCGCGCCGCCGGCGCCGAGCAGCAGTACGCTGGAGCAAGCCGCGCCCCCCATACCTTGCCGGAAACTCTCCTTGAAGCCCCACATATCGGTGTTGTGGCCGATGCGACGGCCATGACGCAGCACGACCGTATTGACCGAACCGAGCGCCTCCGCCGCTTCGGACAGCCCGTCCAGAAGCGGCATGATCTCCTGCTTGTAGGGGAAGGTGACGTTGAGGCCGTCGAAGCCGAAATATTCGGCGAATGCCAGAATGCTGGCGAGGCTCGGCGGTTCATCGCCCATCCTGTCCGTGTCGAGCAAACGGTAGATATAAGCGTAGCCTTGCGCGCGGCCCTCGGCCTCATGCATGGCCGGCGTGCGCGACAGCTGAATGCCGCGGCCCAGCAGCCCTACCAATATGCGACGCGGATCGGGAGCAATCCCCCAATCCTCTGCCGTGTGCGTGGCCGATGACTCCAAACAAACCTCCCGGATGCCAACCGCGTTCTACGGCTCCTCACGACATCCGGCCTTACTTTGTACCAATCGGTTAATTTGGTCAATGGCTTTGTACCAGGCAGTTAATTTGCTATTGACCGTGTCGCGATGCAATCGTCGAGGACGGAGGACGCCAGACAGTCATGAACGACAAACCGGCCAACAACCGCGCCGGCTGGAAGCAGGACCCGGCGGGCGTGCGCAAGAACATTCTTGCCGTCGCGATGGCGGAGTTCGCCGCAAACGGGCTTTCGGGAGCGCGCATCGACGAGATCGCCGCAAAGACGAGCACGTCGAAGCGCATGATCTACTACTATTTCGGCGACAAGGAGGGCCTGTACGGCCAGGTTCTCGAGGAAGCCTACCGGCAAGTCAGGACCGGAGAGCAGGAGCTCGAACTCGACCATCTGCCGCCGGTCGAGGCGCTGAAGCTGCTCGCGGAATTCACATTCGAACATCACAGCCGCAATCCGGACTTCATCCGGATCGTCATGATCGAGAACATCCATGACGGCGCTTATCTGGAACAGTCCGAACTGATCCGCCTGCTCAATGCCGGCGCCATCCAGAAACTCGAGGCGATCTGCCGGCGCGGACGGGATGCCGGCCTTTTCCGGGATGACGTCGCGCCGCTGGAACTGCACTGGCACATCAGCGCCCTCAGCTTTTTCAACGTCTCCAACCGGGCGACCTTCTCCCGGATATTCGGCAACGCCCTGTTCAGCCCCGAGGGCCAGCGGACGCTGAAGGAACATCTGGTGGAAATGGTCGTCGGCCTTGCGCTGAAACCGGACCGGCGGTCCCGGCGCTGAGGCGCCACGCCCGACCGGCAGTTCGTCAGCGCGACCGGGTCACGCCTCCTCCTTGAGCGCGCGAGAAACGGCAGCGCCGAATTTCAGCTTTCCAGCAGCCACACTTGCATCGAGCCTTTCGCCCGGTTGTTCCAGAGATAGTACGGCAGTGCGGTGAGGCTGCAGTCCGAAACGGCTGGCGGCCTACTCCTGTACAGGCTGTCTCCCCAGCCTCGGTCTTCGACGCGCTGCGCGGGGGCGGTCAGCGTGACCACGCCGTCGAAGAGGTCGCCGCGTTCCTGCGTCTCGATACTGACATCCCGCGGCAATTTGAGCTGTTGCACCCGCCCGCCGGGATTATCGACCTCTTCGGCGCAATAGACCAACGGCCCGCGCTTGAGCGCCACCCGGCCGATGTCCTGCTTGACCGAGGGATGAGCATAGACGCGCTCCGGAGGCATCGGCAGCTCGAGGGCGATCGTGTCCCCTTCCCGCCACATCCGCTTGATCGACAGATAGCCTGCTTCGATGCCGCGCTTCACGTCAACCGGTTCGCCGTTGACCGAGGCGGTGGCACTCTGCGCCCAGCCGGGAATGTGGAGCTTGACGGTGAACTCGGCCGGCTCGTCCGGGCTGACCGCGATCCTGACCGATCCTGACCATGGATAGGCGCTGGTTTCCCGCAGGGATACGTTTCCGGTTGCGAGCCGGATGTTCGTCGAAATGCCGCCGTAGAGATGGAAGGCGATTGCGTCATCGCTCGCCGAGACGAAATAGCCTCCGACCGATGCGATCAGCCGCGACGAATTCATCGTGCAGCATGGGCATGTATGCCAGGCCCATCGGCTGTGCCGCCCATCGCTGTCCAGTGGATTGGAGTAGAAATAGTGCTCTCCATCGCGAGACAGTCCGGTCAGAGCGCCGTTGAACAGGGCCTGCTCCATGACATCCGCATATCGGCCGTCGAGATCGAGATGCAGCATGCGCTGCGCCCAGAAGATCAGCGCGACCGAGGCGCAGGTCTCCGCATAGGCGGTGTCGTTCGGCAGGTCGTAGTCTTCCGTAAAGCCTTCATTCGCGGCGGCCGGGCCAAGGCCGGAGGTGATGTAGATCTTCGAGTTCATGACATCGGCCCAGAGCACCTCGCATGCTTGCTTGAGGCTGGCGTCGTTCAGTTCCGCCGCGAGGTCGGCCATGGCGGAAAACATGTACATCGCCCGCACCGCATGGCCGACGACCTTGGTCTGCTCGCGCACCGGTCTATGCGATTGGTTGTATTCATAGCTCTTTGCCCAGAAGTCCCTGGGGCTTTCTCCCCGCGCGACAGCCTCCTGATCGAAATAGTGCGGCTGGCGTCCGCGCTCGTTGATGAAATAGGCCGCCAGGTCGAGATGCTTCCGCTCCCCCGTCAGGCGATAGAGTTTTATCAGCGCCAGTTCGATTTCCTGGTGGCCGCAATAGCCGCGCTTCTGGCCGGGGTTCGGGCCGAAAGTCTCGCGCACGTGTTCGACATAACGCTCGAGGATGTCGAGGAGCCTGCGCCGCCCAGTCGCCAGGAAGTAGGCGATGCCGCCCTCTAGCAAATGTCCCAGATTGTAGAGTTCGTGATTGTCGCGCAAATTGGTCCAGCGCTTGTCGGGCTCGCGTTGCAGGTACCAGCAATTCAGATAACCGTCGGGAGCCTGAGCCTTTTCCAAGTCGTCGACGATCTTTTCAATCTTGGCCTCGATATCGGCATCACGACGATGCGACAGCGCATACGACGCCGCCTCGATCCATTTGCCGACGTCGGAATCCCAGAAAACCTGGACGGTGAAATTGTGCTCGTTGCGCGAAAATCTCAGCGGCGGGGGCGGGTTCGGCAGCGTCAGCGACTCCAGGATGCCGTGCTTGCCAAGCTGGACGTGCTGGCTGGGAATGGTCCGCGTCAGCACCGTCTCCAGCCGCTCGCGCCAGAATTGCCCCTCCAGCGCCACATCGACGAACCGAACCGGCTTGAACTCATTCATTCGAACGTCTCCGTTCCTGCAATAAAGTGCATTTGCGTGCTCACGGCTTAGACGATGCCCGCACGACCAGCGAACACGGCCGGCGCCTGACGCCGCTCAGCTTCCGCCCGGCGATCATCTCCAGCACGCTGTCCCCCGCCTCGCGTCCGAGCGCCTTCAGGTTCATGTCGATGCTGGTCAGTTGCGGCCGCGCCGCAAGCACCATCACGTCCCAATTGTCGAAGCCGACGATGGCGACGTCGGCGGGTACCGCCAGGCCGATCTCACGCAGCGTGTCGGACGCGCCGCGGGCGATCTGATCGTTGCCACAGAAGATCGCGTCCGGCGTTTGCGATCTCGAGAACAGTCTGGCCGCCGCCTCCCGCCCCCACGCCTCCGACCAGACGCCCGAGAGATAGAAGCCTTCGATCTCGGGCAATCCCGCTTCGGCCAAGGCCGAGCGGTAGCCTTTGCGCCGCAGCCGCACGGCCTCGAAATGTTCGGGTCCCGTGACATGGGCGATGCACTTTCTGCCGAGCGAGGCGAGGTGGGCGACGGCAAGCATCGCCCCGCCCTCGTCGTCAGGCAGCAGCGAAAGAGCCTCGGGGTCGTCGGCCCGTGAGAAGACGTAGATGACCGGCAAGCCATGCGCGCGCGGGCCGATCGGGGGGCGCTTGTCGGCGCGCCGCGCCGTGACCACGAGCGCATCGATCCGCTTTCCCAGGAGCTGGTCGAGGTGCTGGCGCTCGCGCGCCGGATCGTCGGTGGCGTTGCACATGAACACCGCCATGCCCTCCTCCGCCAACCGCTCCTCGAGCGCCTCGACGATCGGAAAGGTGAAACGCCCGAAACTGTCGTTGGAGATGATGCCGATCGTGCGCGACTTCGCCCGGTGCAGGCTCTGCGCAAGATCGTTCGGCCGGTAGCCGATCTCGCGCGCGACGCGCAGCACCTTGTCGCGTGTCTCCTGGCTGAGCCGGCCGCCGGCGTTGAGCGCCTTCGACGCCGTGCCGATCGACACGTCGGCGATGCGCGCCACGTCGCGGATGGTCGGAGCCCCGCCGAAAGCGAGGCTCGGCACGCGGTCTTCCGGGGGCGGTGGATCGGCTTCCTGCATGCTACTTCACCGCCCCGCTGAGGAAGCCGGCCATGTAGTATTTCTGCAGCAGCAGATAGAAGGCCATGCAGGGGATTATCGAGATGGTGATGCCGGCCTGCAGCATGCCCCAGTCGGTGCCGCCTATGCTGGTCTGCTGCCGCGCCGCGGCGAGGATCAAGGGCAGCGTGAAGGAGGAATCCTTGTTCATGATCACCAGCGCGGCCAGAAGCTCGTTCCACGAGGTGATGAAGGCGAACAGCGACACGGTGATCATCGCCGGCACCACCGCCGGCAGGCAGATATGGACCAGCACCTGGAAGCTGTTGCAGCCGTCCATGATCGCGGCTTCTTCCAGCTCGCGGGGCACCGCCTCGAAGGCGTTGCGCATGACATAGATGCTGAACGGCAGCTGGATCGCGGTGTGGACGATGGCAAGCCCGACCAGCGAACTGTGCAGCTTTAGCTGGACGAACAGGAAAAACAGCGGCGTAAGCAGCGCCTGATAGGGCACAATCAATCCGAGCAGGAGCACCACGAACAGCGCCTCCTTGCCAGGAATCCGGAACTTCGCCAGCCCATAACCGGCCGGTATCGTCAGCGCGAGGCAGAAGAGGATGGTCAGAGCCGCGGCGCCGAGACTGTTCGAGAAATAGACCGGCAGCCCGGCCTGATAGTTCCAAAGCCGCTCGTAGCTGTCGAGACTAAGTCCGTGCGGGATATAGGTTGGCGGCACCGCCGCCGCCTCCTCGGTCGATTTCAGCGAGGCGAGCACCGATGCGACCAGCGGCAGCAGCATGACAGTGCAGAGGGCCACGCAGACCGCCGCCACGAGATATTTTTGGCGCCCGTTGATCAGGCGCCCGACCAGTCCGGTTTGGGCGCGGTGCTGCGCCGAGGTGCTGCGCATGCCCTGCCCTGCCGCGTCGCCGAGCGCGCTCATGCGTGGCTCCTGCGGCTGAGCAGCATCTGCAAGAAGGTGCAGACGAGAATGATGCCGGCCAATATCAGCGACAGGGCCGCACCGTAGCCGAGCTTCAGATAGGGAAACGAGTTGAGGTAGATCAGAAAGACGGATGTCGCCGTCAGATTGCGCGGCTGGCCGGCCGTCATGATGTAGAACTGGTCGAAGGCAAGCAGCGAACCGATGACGCTGACCAGCGTCACCAGCAGGATGGTCTTTGCCGTGAGCGGCAGCGTGATCGCGCGAACGCGCTGCCAGTAGCTGGCTCCATCGACCATCGCCGCCTCGCCGATTTCGCCCGGAATGGCGTGAATGGCGGCAACGAACAGGATCGTACCGAAGCCGATAACCTTCCATACGATGGAGACGATGACTGCCCACATCGATATGTCGGCGTCGGCGCCGAACCAGACGACCGGCCTGGTGATCAGGCCGAGATCGATCAAGGCGCGGTTGATGAGCCCGAAATCGTAGCTGAACAGCCAGTACCAGAGCAGGCTGGACGCCCCGAGCCCGATGACCACCGGGGCGAAGACGACGCTGCGCGTGAATTGCCGCATCGGGCTGTTCTCCGCCGTCAGCAGCGCGATGAGGTAGCCTAGGATCATCAGGATCGGCGTGATGAAGAGCGTGTATTTCAACGTGAATTCGAGCGAGGTCCAGACCTGCGGATCGTTCCAAGCCTTCACGAAATTTCCGAAGCCGATGTATTTCTTGGGCGCGATCAGCGACCAGTTGTGGAGCGACATCCACACCATCTGCGCCAAGGGATAGACCGTGAAGGTCAGCACGAAGGCAAGCGCCGGTGCGACGTACAAAAGCCCGACATAACTGCTCGTCTTCGAATGCATCGAACCTGCTTGACTGCGTGGACCGGACAGGCCCGCCAATTGCTCAAGAGCGGACTGCAGCGCCTGTGAAGCGGCGCCGCAGCCCTCCCGGGAGAAGCTATTCCGCGGCTATGGCTTTCATCTGTGCCTTGGCCTCCGAAATGATGGTGTCGAGATCGGTGTCCTCGTAGTAGGCGCGCTGCAGCATCTGCAGCCACGGACCTTGAGGCGAGTTGATCAGCTCGAAGAACTTCAGCGTATATGGCGTCTCCGCAACCGCGATCGCCTTAGCCACCTGCTGGACCTTGGGCTCGGCCTGGAAGTACTTGTTCTCGGTCATGTCGCCCCGGGTCGTCATGTTGAGCATCTTGGCGTAGACCTCTACCTGGGTCTCGTCCGACAGCAGGAACTTCATGAAGTCGATCGCGTCGTCAATCCGCTTGCTGCCCATCGGAATGGCGACGATGTCGCCGCCTGCGAAGGATGACACCTGGCCGCTCTTCACGCCGGGCAGGAGCGCGATGCCGAAGTCCATGCTCGGGTTCTGCTCCTTGGCGAGCGTGATGTTGAAGTTGCCGGTGCCCATCATGCCAATCTTGCCGGAGCCGAAGCGAAGGTGGAACGTCTCGCCGGTCTCGGCGCGTGCGTCCTCGTGCACGTTGCCGGCCTTGATCATGTCGCGCGCCCATTGCAGCACCTCCTTGACGCCATCGCCCTGGAGCGGTTCGTCATTGGCGTCCCTCGGCTCGATCGTCGCGCCGCTCGCCCACATCAAGGGGCCAACGGTGAAGATGTTGCAGCCGGCGCAAGAGCCGGGCAGGAAGTAGCCCTTCACGTCGCCGCCGAGCGCGGTGATCTTGTCGGCATATTCACGGATCTCCGCGAGGCTTGTCGGCGGCTTCTCCGGATCGAGGCCGGCTTTCCGGAACAAATCCTTGTTGTAGAACAGCGCCGAGACGTCGGCGTAGAGCGGCACGCCGTAGAGCCGGCCCTCATAGGTCGAGACGGTCATGTGGCCCTGAACGGCGGTCTTGAGCTCGGGCCAATCCTTGACCTTGTCGGTGATGTCGACAAGCTGGCCGGCGGCCTCGAACTGCGGACCGTAGATCAGGTCCATGCCCATCAGATCGGGCACCTCGCCGCTGGCGATGGCCTGCGCGATCTTCGGCACCATATCCGTATGCGGAATGTAGGTCAGATTGATCTTGCGATCCGGGTTCTTTTCATTCCAGGCGGCGACGAGAGCATCGACCATGCCGGCATTGCCGCCACTCCGCTCCCACATCTGAAGGTCTTCCGCCATGGCCGGCAACGCTACCATTGCCAGCAGGCCGGCCAAGGCCGACCGGTACCTCGTCGATATCTGCAAGCTCATAGGTTCCTCCCTGTGGTCAGCTCGCATCTTTGGGAAAAGCTTTTCCCGGTCCTCCTGCAAAAAGACGATTTTAGTTCCGTCAATGCGTTGGGAAAAGCTTTTCTCACGCCATAGACGCACAATTTCGGCCGGCGCGCAACCGGCCTGGAGCGATATTGCACACTCGCTTCAAATGCACTGTGCGTCGCCGGGAACGAGCGGCGAAACAGGTGAGTTGGCGGATGTGAAGTCCAGTTTCACAGGCTCGCAGACGCTCCATTTCCACGCCGGGAACAAGTTGCTCGGGGCTCAGCTTCATGATCATGCGGCCTGGGCCATCGACGCCATGCCTCGTGTTCCAACATGTTAATCTCGACCGGGGTTTCCCGACGGGACTTTCCGTGCAACAAAAATCAAAACAATCATCAAAAAGAAGAGGTGGAACATGAATCGACAATTATTTCTTTCCAGAGCGGTAGGCGCGGTCGCCCGCGCTTCCCTCGTCGCCGGCGCCCTGACCGCCGCGACGTTCTCGGCCAATGCCCAGGACAAGACGCTGCGCTTCGCCTTCCAGGGCACTTTGAACGCGCTCGACCCCTACTCGCTCAACGAGACCTTCACGCTCGGCATGCTGGGCAATGTCTATGAAGGCCTGACGAAGCGCGACAAGGATCTGACGATCATTCCCGGGCTCGCCGAGAGCTGGGAGACGATCGATCCGCTGCATTGGCGCTTCCATCTCCGCAAGGATGTGAAATTCGCCAATGGCAACGCCTTCACCGCAGACGACGTCGTGTTCTCGGCCGAGCGCGTGCGCGCCGACGGCTCCGACCTCAAAACCCGCATTCCAGCCGATTCGGTTTGGACCAAGGTGGACGACCACACCGTCGAGGTCGAACTCAAGACCCCTAATCCCATTCTCCATTACGAATGGGACACCTGGTACATCATGGACAAGGAATGGGCCGAGGCCGAAGGCGCGACCACGCCCGTCTCCGCCAAGGACACCAATCCTGGCCCGTCCGCCTACAAGGCCAACGGCACCGGACCCTTCACCATCGAAAGCCATGAGCCGGGCGTAAAAACCATCTTCAAGACGAATCCGGACTGGTACGGCACGGTCGAGCACAATCTCGACGGCGTCGTGTTCACGCCGATCGCCTCCGACGCGACCCGCGTCGCCGCGCTGCTTTCGGGCGACGTCGATATTATCGAGCCGGTTCCGGTGCAAGATATCGACCGCGTCAATTCCGACCCCAACACCGAGGCGCTGGCGGGACCTGAACTGCGCGTCATCCATCTCGGCTTCAACCAGATACGCGAGGAGCTTCCGACTTCGGACATCAAGGGCAAGAACCCGTTCAAGGATCCGAACGTCCGCAAGGCGCTCTATCAGGCCATTGACATCGAGGCGATCGACAAGCGCGTCATGCGCGGCCTCGCCACGCCGGTTCCGCTGCTCATCGCCCCTGAACTCTATGACGCCGCCGACCTCAAGCGCTGGCCCTACGACGTGGAAGCGGCGAAGAAGCTTCTCGCGGATGCAGGCTATCCCGACGGCTTCAGCGTCGGCATGGATTGCCCGAACGACCGCTACGTCAATGACGAGCAGATCTGCCAGGCGGTGGTGTCGATGCTCGCCAAGATCGGCGTGACGGTGAACCTCAACGCGCAGCCCAAGGCGAAGTATTTCGCCAAGGTTCTGGCGCCGGGCGGCTACGACACCGACTTCTTCCTGCTTGGATGGACCCCCAGCTCGTTCGATTCCTGGAACGTACTGGTCAGCCTCGCCACCTGCCGCGACGAGACCGGCAAGGGCGGTCCCTTCAATCTCGGCGGCTACTGCAATCCCAAGGTCGACGAACTCGCCAAGCAGATCGTGGTCGAAACCGATACCGCCAAGCGCAACGAGCTGATCCAACAGGCCTACAAGATCATGCTGGACGAGACTTCGCACATCCCACTGCATCAGCAGTCGCTGGCGTGGGGCAAGCGCAAGAACCTCGACATCGTGCAGCGCGCCGACGACCAGGTGCTGTTCTACTGGGCCAAATTGAACTGAGCCTCATGCGAAACCGCACGCCCGGACCGACCGACGGTCCGGGCGGCACAGTCCGCGGGGCTTGTTGAATGTTTGCCTTTGCCATCCGGCGCCTGATCCAGGCGGCAGGCGTCATGCTGGTCGTGGCGCTGATCTCGTTCCTGATGTTCCGGTTCGTCGGCGACCCGGTCAACCAGCTCGTCGGCGTCGACACGACGCCCGAGCAGAGGGCGCAACTGCGTGAGGACCTCGGCCTGAACGATCCGGTCCACGTGCAATTCGCGCGTTTCGTCGGCAAGGCGGCGCGCTTCGACTTCGGCATTTCCTACCAGATCAAGCAGCCGGTCGCCCAACTCATCGCCTCGCGCCTTCCGGCTACGCTGGAACTATCCTTCGCCTCGGCGGTGTTCGCCCTGCTCGTCGGCCTGCCGATGGGCGTCTACACCGGACTTTATCGGGATACGCTTCTGTCGCGGCTCTTCCTCGCCATCAGCCTGATCGGCATATCGCTGCCGACATTCCTGATAGGCATCCTCCTGATCTTCATCTTCTCGGTCAATCTCGGCTGGCTGCCGTCGTTCGGCCGCGGCGACACCGTTTCGATCGGCGGCTTCTGGACCACTGGCCTTTTGACCCGCTCCGGGCTGGTCTCGCTCATCCTGCCGGCAATCACCCTTGGCCTGTTCCAGATGACGCTGATCATGCGCCTCGTGCGCGGCGAGATGCTGGAAGTGCTACGCACCGATTACATCAAGTTCGCCCGCGCCCGCGGACTTTCCCGGCGCGCGATCAATTTCGGCCACGCGCTGAAGAACACGCTGGTGCCGGTCATCACCATCACCGGCCTTCAGATCGGCTCGATCATCGCCTTCTCCATCATCACCGAGACGGTCTTCCAGTGGCCCGGCATGGGGCTCCTGTTCCTGCAGGCGGTGCAGAATGTCGACATACCGATCATGGCCGCCTACCTGCTGCTAATCGCATTCCTGTTCACGCTGATCAATTTCATCGTCGACCTGCTCTACGTCGCCGTCGATCCGCGCATCCGCATCGGAGGCGCGAAGGCATGAGTGAAGTGACGCAAGCCAAAAGCGCGCGGCCCGGGCTTTTCCTCCGCATCCTGCAAAGCGACCTGTTCTATTCCTTCCGTCATTCGCCGCTGACCGTAGCCTCGGCAATCGTCAGCCTGATCCTCGTTCTGGCGGCGCTGTTCGCGCCGATAATCGCTCCGCACGACCCGTTCGATCCGGCGTCGATCTCGATCATGGACAGCTTCTATCCGCCTGCCTGGTCCGCCGATGGACAGCCCGGCTTCCTGCTCGGCACCGACGACCAAGGCCGCGACGTTCTCTCCACCATCCTCTACGGCATGCGCATCTCGCTGGCGGTCGGCTTCGCCAGCGTCCTCCTGGCCATGGTGCTCGGCGTGACGCTCGGCCTCGTCGCCGGCTATGTCGGCGGCGTCACCGACACGATCATCATGCGCATCGCCGACGTCCAGCTTACGTTTCCCGCCATCCTCACCGCCCTTCTCATCGACGGGGTGGCGCGGGCGCTTGCCGGTCCGCGGGCGTATGACGAGATCGTCTTCGGCGTGCTCGTCCTTGCGATTGGCCTGAGTTTCTGGGTGCAGTATGCGCGAACCGTTCGCGGCTCGGTGCTGGTCGAGGCCAACAAGGAATATGTGCTTGCCGCGCGGCTCATCGGCCTGAGGCCCATAACCATCATGTTCCGCCATGTGCTGCCCAATGTGCTCGGCCCTGTCCTGGTGATCGCCACGATCAACCTGGCGCTCGCCATCATCACCGAGGCCACGCTCTCCTTCCTCGGCGTCGGTGTTCCCTCGACGCAGCCTTCCCTCGGCACGCTCATCCGCATCGGCAACGACTATCTTTTCTCCGGCGAGTGGTGGATCACCATCTTCCCTGGAATCACGCTCGCAATCCTTGCCCTCGCCGTGAACCTCCTTGGTGACTGGCTGCGCGACGCGCTCAACCCGAAGCTCAGATGACCCCAACCCTTTCCGTCAGAAATCTCCGGGTCGAGATCCCGACCCGCCACAGCGTGCTCACCGCGATCGACGATCTGTCCTTCGACATCGCGCCGGGCGAGGTGCTCGGCGTCGTCGGAGAGTCGGGCGCAGGCAAATCGATCACCGGTTCCGCCATAATCGGCCTGCTCGATCCGCCCGGCCGCGTCGCCGGCGGCCAGATACTCCTCGGCAACCAGCGCATCGACAATCTGTCGCCGTCCGCCATGCGCGGCATCCGGGGCAACCGCATCGGCATGATCTTCCAGGATCCGCTGACCAGCCTCAATCCGCTCTACCGGATCGGCGACCAGTTGACCGAGACCATCCTGACGCATGAGAGACTGTCGCCCAGGGCGGCCGCGCACAAGGCCGAGCGGCTGCTTATCGAGGTCGGCATCCCGGCGGCAGGCGCCCGGCTCTCCGCCTACCCGCATCAGTTTTCCGGCGGCATGCGCCAGCGCGTCGTCATAGCGCTGGCGCTGGCGGCCGACCCGGAACTCATTATCGCCGACGAGCCGACGACGGCGCTCGACGTGTCGGTGCAGGCGCAGATCATTGCCCTCCTGAAACGCCTGTGCAGGGATCGCGGAACCTCGGTCATGCTGATCACCCACGACATGGGCGTGATCGCGGAGACGGCCGACCGGGTCTGCGTGCTCTATGCCGGCCGGCTCGCCGAAATCGGCGCGGTGCGCAACGTCGTCAAGCATCCGCAGCACCCCTATACGCGTGGGCTGATGGCGGCGATCCCGTCGCTGATCGGCGACCCCGACGAAAAGCTCGAGCAGATACCGGGCTCGATGCCGCGCCTCGGCGCCATTCCGGACGGCTGCGCCTTCAACCCGCGCTGCACCTTCCGCTTCGACCGCTGCCCGGCCGAGCGGCCCGGCATCTACGAAACCTCCGCCAGCAGGGCGTCATGTTTCCTGCTCGACCCTGCGGGCAAGCCGCCGCCGGCCGAAACGGCAGCCCGGGGTCTTGCCGCCGGC
>NZ_AHAM01000144.1 GCF_000236565.1 Mesorhizobium alhagi CCNWXJ12-2
TGTAACCCTCGCCTTCTCCGATCGCCAAGACTGCAGAATAGAAACCGACATGACGGCCGGCCGATCTCCCCCCTTGTGGGGGAGATGTCCGGCAGGACAGAGGGGGGCAACGTAGAGCACCCAAACTTGCGGGGAGAAACAAGGTGATGAAAGAAATCTCCTGCAAGCTTCTGGTCGTCGGCGCGGGTCCGGGCGGCTATGTCTGCGCTATCCGCGCCGGGCAGCTTGGCGTGGATACCGTCATCGTCGAGGCGAAGAAGCCGGGCGGCACCTGCCTGACCGTCGGCTGCATCCCTTCCAAGGCGCTGATCCACGCCGCTGAGGAATTTGAAAAGATTGTCCACATGGCAGGCGGCAAGGGCCCGCTCGGCATCTCGCTGTCGACGCCCAAACTCGACCTTGCGAAGACTGTCGCCTGGAAGGACGGCATAGTCGGCCGGCTGACCGGCGGGGTCTCTAGCCTGCTGAAGAAGGCCAAGGTGAAAACCGTCCATGGCTGGGCGAGATTCCGGGACGGCAAGACGGTGGAGGTCGAGACCGAGACCGGAATCCAGGTGATCCGCGCCGAGACAGTAGTGATCGCCACCGGCTCGGTTTCGGTAGAGCTGCCTTCCCTGCCCTTCGGCGGACCGGTGATTTCATCGACGGAAGCGCTGGCGCTGAGCAAATTGCCGGAAAAGCTGGTCGTGGTCGGCGGCGGCTATATCGGGCTGGAACTAGGCACGGCCTTCGCCAAGCTTGGTTCGCAGGTGAGCGTCGTCGAGGCCGAGCCGCGCATCCTGCCGCAATACGACGCCGAGCTGACCCGGCCGGTCGCCAAACGGCTTTCCGAACTCGGTGTCGAGGTGCTGACCGGGGCCAAGGCCAAGGGCATGTCGACAAAGGGCGACGCGCTGCTGGTCGAAACCGGCGATGGCGCGGAGAAACGGCTGGCAGCCGACAAAGTGCTGGTGACGGTCGGGCGCAAGCCGGCGACCGAAGGCTGGGGGCTCGAAGAACTCGTCCTCGACCGCAACGGCAGATCCATCCATATCGACGACCAGTGCCGCACCTCGATGCGCGGCGTCTATGCGATCGGCGACGTGGCCGGCGAGCCGATGCTGGCGCATCGGGCCATGGCACAGGGCGAAATGGTGGCCGAGATCATCGCCGGCCACAAACGGAACTGGGATAAGCGCTGCATCCCGGCGATCTGCTTCACCGACCCGGAAGTGGTGACCGCCGGCCTTTTGCCCGACGAGGCGAGGAAGACGGGCGCCGAGATCAAGGTCGGGCAGTTTCCGTTTTCGGCCAATGGCCGCGCCATGACCAAGCTAGGCGAGGAAGGCTTCGTCCGGGTCGTCGCCCGCGCCGACAATCATGTCGTGCTCGGCATCCAGGCGGTCGGCCACGGCGTTTCCGAGCTGTCGACCGCCTTCGGCCTGGCGATCGAAATGGGCGCGCGGCTGGAGGATATCGCCGGCACGATCCACGCCCACCCAACGCTGGGCGAGGGTTTCCAGGAAGCGGCGCTCAAGGCGCTGGGGCATGCGCTGCATATTTGAGGGGGTGCGGCGCTTTTCTGGCCGCCCTCAGCACCGCCCCTCACCTGCCTGCCGGCATCCTCTCCCCGCAAGAACGGGGAGAGGAGAGTGGCGACAACGCTGGCGCCCCCCTTTCCCCGTCCTGAGCTTGTCGAAGGATCATGGGGAGAGGGTAAGGGTGAGGGGCAAATTGCGGTACGGGAGAATCTACTCCCCGTACCCCACGATCCCCTTGATCTCGAGAAAATCGTGGATCGCCCAGTCGGCATATTCGCGGCCGTTGCCGGACTGCTTGTAGCCTCCGAAGGGGGCGAAGGTGTCCCACTCCGGGTAGTTGATGCTGACCTGGCCGGCCCTCAGCCGCATTGCGACGTTCCGCGCATTCTCCAGGTTTTTCGACTGCACATAGGCCGCGAGGCCGTAGACGGTGTCGTTGGCGATTTTCACCGCATCGTCCTCGTCCTTGTAGGACATGATCGAAAGCACCGGCCCGAAGATTTCCTCGCGCGCGATGGTCATTTCGGGCGTGACGTGACCGAAAACCGTCGGCCGCACATAATAGCCGCGGTTGAGGTTTTCGGGATGGCCGGGTCCGCCGGTGACCAATGTCGCACCTTCCGAAATGCCGCTTTCGATCAGCCGCTGGATCTTGTCGTATTGAAGCTGGCTGACCACAGGCCCGAGCCTTGTTTCGGTTGAACGCGGATCGCCGACATTGTGGGCTTCGGCGGCTTCCTTCGCCACCGCCAGCGCTTCGTCGTGGCGATCCGCCGGGACGAGCATGCGGGTCGGCGCATCGCAGGACTGGCCGCTATTGCCGAAGCAGGCATTGACGCCCTTGCGGACGGCACGGGCGAAATCCGCGTCGGGCAGGACGATGTTGGGCGACTTGCCGCCGAGTTCCTGCGCCACGCGCTTGACCGTATCGGCGGCGGTCTTGGCGACGATGATGCCTGCCCGGGTCGAGCCGGTGAACGACACCATGTCGACATCGGGATGGCCAGCCATGACCTGCCCGACATCCGGACCGGTGCCGTTGATCATGTTGTAGACGCCCTTCGGTGTGCCGGCCGCATCCATCACCTCCGAGAACACGATGCCGCTGATCGGCGCGATCTCGGAAGGCTTCAGCACCACTGTGCAGCCGGCGGCGATGGCCGGGGCGACCTTGCAGACGATTTGGTTGAGCGGCCAGTTCCACGGCGTGATCAGTGCGCAGACGCCGATCGGCTCCTTCACAACCATGGTCGTGCCGCGCTTTTCAGTGAACTCGTAGTCTTCGAACGCCTTGATCGTCGATTCCAGATGCGCGCGGCCGGCCCAGGCCTGCGCCTCGCGCGCCCAGGTGATGGGCGAACCGTTTTCCTGGCTGACCGCCTGCGCGATATCCTCGAAGCGCTCGTTATAGACTTCGAGAATGCGGTTCAGGAGCTTCAGCCTTTCGGCCTTCGTGGTCAGCGAGAAGGTGGTGAAGGCGGCCTTGGCCGCAGCGACCGCCTTGTCGACATCGGCTTTAGATCCGACGGAAATCGCGGTGTAGGCTTCCTCGGTCGACGGATCGATGACGTCCAGCGTCGCCGGGGCGACCGGAGAAACCCATTCGCCGTCGATGTAGAATTTCAGATGGTTGCTCATGATTGGTACTCCGGGTTGGTTTCTCGGGTCGGCAGTATGGCCGGGCGTGCAGCGATCCGTTGGCTTATATCCGCCGCATGGTTTAGGAAAAAGGCCTCGGTCTCAGCGCTCCAATGCGTCGAGCGCGCGATACCAGGCGATGGCGGCGGCAACGCCGACGCGGCGGAACCGGTGAAACGGGATTGGACGGATCGGCGAGACCGGAAAGGGCAGCGCCGCCGGGTCGCGCGTCGCGGCGTATTCCGCGATGCGGGCGCCGAGCGATGTCATCAAGCCGACGCCTCGCCCCTGGCAGCCGACGGCGGCGATCAGCCCGTCCTGCGGCTCATGCAGATGCGGCAGGTGGTCGGGCGTGATCGCAACGCGGCCGAACCAGCGCCGTTCGATCGCGACGCCCTCCAGCGCCGGAAAGAGCCGCGTCATGGCGCGTTCGAGATGCGCCCAGTCGGCGGCGCTGCGCGGCAGGCTCATGCGGCCGCGGCCGCCCAGCATCAGCCGGCCGTCCGGGCTCTTGCGAAAGTAGATGAGGATACGCCGCGAATCCGATACGGCCTGGCCGCCGGGCAGGATGCTTGAGGCGATCGAAGGAGGCAGTGGCGCGGTGGCGATCTGGAACGAGTGCAGAGGCACGATGGTGCGCGCCAGTCCGGGGATGAGCCCGTCCGAATAGGCATTGGCCGCCGCGACGACTGTCTTGGCCACGAGCGATCTGCCGCCGGCCGTCTCGACGCGCCAGGCGCCGGCGTGGCGGGTAAGCCGCGTCACGCGCTCGTTGACGGCGATCCGCGCACCAGCCTCGGCGGCGATCCGGCCCAATTCCAGCGTGTAGGCGAGCGGGTCAATGACGCCGGCGCGCCGGTCGAACCAGCCGCCGATATAGCCGAGCGCGCCGGTCTTGGCGGCAATTTCGCCCGGGCTCAGGATCGAGGCGTTGACGCCGCGTGCGCTCCATTGCTGCGCCCGCTTCTCGGCGGCCCGCAGCGCCGTGTCGGTATGCGCCGCCTGTATCCAGCCGTTTCGCGCATGCGAGACGTTCAGGCGCTCGGTCCTGATCAGGTCGAAGACACTGTCGGCGGTGCCTGCCGCAAAGGCGATGAGGCGCTTGCCGCGCTGCTCGCCGAAATGCTCGATCAGCCAATCCGGATCGTATTTCAGGCCAGGAATGACCTGCCCGCCATTGAGACCGGACGCGCCCCGCCCGATTTCCTGCGCTTCGATGACACGGACCGAAAGGCCACGGCGTGCCGCTTGCAGCGCGGTCGAGAGCCCCATGATGCCGGCTCCGACGACCACCAGATCCACATGCTCGCCACCCTCCAACGGCTGCGAAACAGGAGCGGCATCGGCCGGGACCTGCCACAACTGCATGCCGATGGTGGCTGCCTGCCGCTGGATGAATGTTTTATCGACCGGCTCGTTCAAGGCACTCAGCCGCCCTCGAAGCCGGTGAGCACGCCGACGGCGTTGATGCCGATCTCGTCGACCGCGTAGCCGCCCTCCATGACGAAGAGCGTCGGCAGGCCGAGCGCCGCGATCCTCCTGCCGATCTTCGGGTAGTCCGCGCTCGTCAGCTTGAACTGGCTGATCGGGTCCTTCTCGAACGTGTCAACGCCGAGCGACACCACCACGATATCCGGGGAGTAGTCCTGGAGCTTGCCGCAGGCATCCTCCAGCGCCGCACTCCAGCTTTCCCAGCCCGTGCCGAAGGGCATCGGATAATTGTGGTTCAAGCCCTCGCCATCGCCCGCGCCGCGCTCGTCGGCATGGCCGAGGAAGAACGGGTACTCGGTCATCGGGTCCCCGTGCAGGTTGAGCACCTGCACGTCGCCGCGCTGATAGAAAATCTCCTGCGTGCCGTTGCCGTGGTGATAATCGACATCGAGGATCGAGACGCGCGCCGCGCCCCGGTCGCGAAACCACTGCGCCGTCACAGCCGCATTGTTGATGTAGCAGTAGCCGCCCATGAACCCCGCCCCGGCATGGTGGCCCGGCGGGCGGCAGAGCGCGAAAGCCGAGCGCTCACCTGCCTTGACGATACCGGCTGCGGTCATCGCCACGTCGTAGGACGATTTGATCGCCTCCCATGTGCCCTTCACGAAGCTCGCGCCGCCGTCGAATGAGTAGAAGCCGAGCAGCGCGTCTATGGTTTTCGGCCTGACGTCGCCGCGCAGGCCGCGCGTCGGCCAGGTGAACGGGATCGCCGAGCCGGATTTGCCGGACGCCTCCCAGAGCGGCCAGACGGTCGGCAGGAAGTCGAGATAATCCTGCCGGTGGACGCGCATCGCAGCGGTGAGATCGTGCGTCTCGGGCGCAAGTATGGGGCCGAGCGCCTCGGATTCGACGCGGGCCCTGACGATCTCGGCGCGGGACGGCTTTTCGAACCCGGGAACGATCGCCCCTGCCACCAGTTCCATCTGTCCGCCATGGCCGGCATGCAGCGGCGAAAATACAGTCTTCATGGATTTCCCTTTGGCTGTTCGCCGCGAACCTAGCCGCAGGCGCTGGCACTTCACAAGCGCCGCTCTTGGGCCAAGACCGATCTTCCGGCTGGTCTGGCGTTTGGATACCAGGCGGTGCTAGCCTCCTGACAACGGAGCCTTCATGACCTTCGCAGACCTGATTGTCACCAATGCGCGCGTCCTTACGATGGACAGCGAAAACCCGGCAGCCGAGGCTGTCGCCGTCAAGGACGGCCTGATCCTGTCGATGGGCGACAAACGCTCGGTTCTGGAAACGCGAGGCCCGGACACGAAGATGATCGACGCCGGCGGCGGCTCTGTCATCCCGGGCTTCATCGAAGCGCATATGCATCTTTTCTCCGGCGCGGCCGAGCTTGCGCATCTGCAGCTTGCCGGCATTGCCGGGTTCGATGCGCTGCAAGGCGCCATCCGCGGCTACGCGGCTTCAAACCCGAACAGGAAAATGCTGGTCGGCCAGGGCATCGACTATACGGTGCTGGGAAGCGAGCGCGTCACCCGCCATCATCTCGACCGCATCCTGCCCGACCGCCCCTTCGTCATGGGCGCGCCCGACCATCACACGATGTGGGCCAATACCAAGGCGCTCGAAATGGCCGGCATATTGCACGGCAGGACGCTCGGTCCCGGCAACGAGATCGTCATGGGCGAAGACGGTCTTGCCGAGGGGGAGTTGCGCGAAGGCGAGGCTTTCGGGCCGGTCGTGGCGCTGGCCGGCGAGGAGCGCGCACGGCTCGGCCTGTCGACCGGCGGCGAACCCGATCCTGCCCCGACACCCGAGGAGCGCGCCGCCGACCGCGACATTTTGCGGCGCGGCCTTGCCTGGTGCGCCAGGCACGGCATCACCTCCATCCAGAACATGGACGGCAACCTCTACCAGCTTGAGCTGCTGTCGGAGATCGAGGCGGAGGGCGGCCTGGCCTGCCGCGTGAAGATTCCGTTCCACTACAAGAACTTCATGACGCTCGACATGCTCGGCAAGGCGTCGGCCATGGCCGAGCGTTACGACAGCGAGTGGCTGTCATCCGGCATGGTCAAGGTGTTCTACGACGGCGTGCTGGACTCCTGGACGGCGGTGATGATCGAGCCCTATGCTGACCGGCCGGACTGGCGTGGCGAGCCACTGTTTTCGCCGGAAGAGTTCGCCGAAGTCGCCGTCGAAGCCGACCGTCGAGGCCTGCAGATCGCCGTGCATGCCATCGGCGACGGTGCGGTGCGGGCCGTGCTCGACGGCTATGAGGCGGCGCAGAAGAAGAACGGCAGGCGCGACAGCCGCCATCGCATAGAGCATATCGAGGTCACGACCGAGGCCGACGTGCCGCGCTTCGCCGAACTCGGCGTCACCTGCTCGATGCAGCCTCCGCATCCGCCAGGCGCCATGGGCTTGCCGCTCGAACCGACGATTTCGCGCATCGGCCGCAAGCGCTGGCCGCTGAGCTATGCCTGGCGCACGCTGAAGGACGCCGGCGCGCATGTCGTCTTCGCCTCCGACTGGCCGGTTTCGCCGATCGACCCGATCGCCGGCATCCAGGCGGCAGTGCTGCGCAAGCCTTGGGCAGAAGGCATGCCGGACCAGCACTTTTCGCTGCAAGAGGCGCTGGCCAGCTACACGGTGGAAGGCGCCTATGCCGGCTTCATGGAACACCGCAAGGGCATGCTGAAGCCCGGCTATCTAGCTGATATCGCAGTGCTTTCCGGGGACATTGAAGCGACTGCGCCCGAGGCGCTGCACGCGATCCGCGTGGCGACGACGATCTGCGGCGGAAGGATCACCTGGCAGCAGTGATGGCACGGCGATTGCATGACGATAGGGGATGCGTTGAATCGCGGTTCAGAAGGGCCGGTTGCCAAGCATGCCGGCATGTGATGACAATTGAGCGGGAACACCGCCCGGCCGCAAAGAGCCGGGATGGACATTGAGCGGGGCGTTTTGTGCCGGCAGCACCGGGTAGGAATGCGATTGAAGTTCGCAGCGTCAGCAAGCTGTTTGGAACCAGCGAAGCGCAAGTGGCTGCGCTGGACAATGTCTCGGTAGGGATCCGGGAAAATGAGTTCTTCACCCTGCTCGGGCCGTCCGGATGCGGCAAGACCACGCTGCTCAGGCTGATCGCCGGCTTCGACTATCCAACCGAAGGCGAGATACTGCTCTACGGCCAGGACATCGCGCCGCTGCCGCCCTTCAAGCGGCCGGTCAACACGGTATTCCAGAGTTACGCACTGTTCCCGCATATGACGGTCAGCCAGAATATAGGTTTCGGCCTGGAAATGCTCGGTAAGCCGAAGGCCGAGGTCGAGGCGCGGGTTTCGGCCATGCTCAAGCTGGTCAAGATGGAGGCGCTGAAGGACCGCCGCACCAGCCAGATTTCGGGCGGCCAGCAGCAACGCGTCGCGCTGGCGCGAGCGCTCGCACCGCAGCCCAAGGTGCTGCTGCTCGACGAGCCGCTGTCGGCGCTGGACTATAAGCTGCGCAAGGAGATGCAGATCGAGTTGAAGCGGCTGCAGAACGAGACAGGCATCACCTTCATCTTCGTGACGCATGACCAGGAGGAGGCCCTGACCATGTCGGACCGCATCGCGGTCATGTCGTCGGGCAGGATCCTGCAGGTCGGCTCGCCCTGGGACATCTACGACCGCCCGGCGGAGCGTTTCGTCGCCGACTTCATCGGCGACAGCAATTTTTTGCCGGCTTCCGTCGGCGCCATTGAAAGCGGCATTGCGAGAGTGAAGCTGCTGTCGGGAGCGGAGATCTCCGCCACCGTCGCGGAGGGTTACCAGCCGAAGGCCGAAGCGACCGTCGCCGTCAGACCGGAGCATGCCACGGCGGTGAGAACGGGAGGACAATTGCCGGGATCGGTGGAGAATGTCGTTTATCTCGGCACAGACACGCATATACACATCAAGCTGGACAGCGGCGGCAATTTCACGGTGCGCCAGCAGAACATGCGCAGCCAGTCCTGCGGCTTTGAAGTCGGCGAGCGCGTCGGCGTGCAGATCGCGGCGGATGCCGCGCAGGTTCTGAAGGACTGACGATGACCAGCGCCGCCGAGATCGTCAGACAGGCGGAGCGCGACGATGTCCGCTCGCGCTGGCTGCTTTCGGCGCCGGCGCTGCTGATCATCTTCTTCGCCGCCATCGGGCCGCTCTTCGTGATGCTCGCCTACTCATTCATGGCGAAAGGCGACTACGGCGACGTCCGGTTTGGCGAGTTCTCGCTCGACGGCTGGTTCTCCGTCCTCTTCCAGCGCGACATCTTCGACGATACGATCGGGCTCGCCGATGCGCACCTGTCGATCTTCTGGCGCTCGGTCAAGCTGTCGCTGATCACCACCATTGTGACGCTGGCGCTGGGTTTTCCCACCGCCTACTTCATCGCCACGCGCCCGCCGCATACGCGTGAGGTCTGGGTATTCCTTGTCACCATCCCGTTCTGGACGAACCTGCTGATACGCACGTTTGCCATGCAGGAAGTGATCCGCAACGAAGGCATTCTGAACACGGTGATGATCCGGCTGGGGCTGATCGACCAGCCGATTCAGCTCATGTACACCGACGCCGCGATCCTCTTCGGCATGGTCTACGTCTACCTGCCGCTGATGGTGCTGCCGCTCTATGCCAGCATGGAGAAGCTGGACTTCCGCCTCGTCGAAGCCGGCTATGACCTCTACGCGACGCGACTGCGGGTGCTGTGGCGCATCATTATCCCTCTGGTGCGGCCCGGCATCGTTGCCGGTTCCATCCTGGTGTTCATCCCGTCGCTCGGCGCTTACGTCATTCCGCGCGTCCTTGGCGGTGGCAAGAGCATGATGCTTGGCAATTTGATCGAACTGCAGTTCGGCGCCGGCCGCAATTGGCCGCTCGGCGCCGCCATCTCGATCACCCTGATGGCCATGGTGATGGTGGCGCTGCTAGTCTATGTGCGCAACGCAGCGCGCTCGGGAGCGCAACATGGCTAGCCGCCGAACCTTCGATCTGCGCAGTCAGCCGGCCTTCAGCTTCGTCGCGCTTTTCACCTTTTTCATGCTCTATCTGCCGATCGCGGCTCTCGTCATGTACGCCTTCAACGCGGGCAGTTCGATGGCAGTCTGGGAGGGCGTATCGTTACGCTGGTTCTACGAAGCCGCCGGCAATGAGCGCGTGCAGGAGGCAGCGCTGCGGTCGGCTGTCATCGCCATGTTCGCCGCTCTGATTGCGACGATTGCCGCCACCATGGCCGCCATCGCCACCACCCGCACAAAACCCTATCCGGGCCTCACCTTCAAATACGCATTTATAAACCAGCCGCTGATGGTCCCGGAGATCGTGACGGCGGTCGCCCTGCTGATCGTCTTCTCGCGGATCAAGGTGTGGACCGGCTATTCGGGCCTCGGCTACCTCATCGCCGCCCACTCGGCCTTCTGCATTCCCTTCGCCTATCTGCCAATCCGCGCCCGGCTGGAAAATATGGATCTGTCGCTCGAGACGGCGGCCGCCGATCTCTACGCCACCAAATGGCAGGCGTTTCGCCACGTCACGCTGCCGCTGCTGAGGCCCGGCATCATCGCCGGCTTCATGCTGGCTTTCGTCATCTCGCTGGACGACGTGGTGATCACCGAGTTCGTAAAGTCCGGCGGCCAAGATACCTTGCCGACCTACATGCTCGGCCAGCTTCGCCGTGAAACCACGCCGGAGATCAATGCGATCGCGGTGGCGTTCCTGCTCTTCTCGGTTCTTCTCGTCACGGCATTCTTTTTCATCAACCGCCGCAAGGTGTAACTCGCTCAAGGGAACCAAGGGAGAAAACCATGAGACAAAAGCTAATGACCGCAACGGCGGCGACGGCGCTGCTCGCCTTCGCCGGCACGGCGCATGCCGATGGGGAACTCAACATCTACAATTGGGGCGACTACACCAGCCCCGAAATGATCAAGAAGTTCGAGGAAGCCCACAACGTCAAGGTGACGATCACCGACTACGATTCCAATGACACGGCGCTCGCCAAGGTCCGCGCCGGCGGCCATGGCTTCGACATCGTCGTCCCATCGGCGAACTATGTGCCGATCTGGGTCAAGGAGGGGCTGCTTCTCGAAGCGCGCCCCGATCAGATGGAAAATTTCAAGAACGTCGATCCGCGCTGGGTGGACGTGCCGTGGGATCCGGGCCGCCACTACTCCGTGCCATGGCAGTGGGGCGTGACCGGCATTGGCGTCAACACCAAGGTCTATGGCGCCGACATCAATACCTCGGCGATCTTCCTCGACCCGCCTGCCGAGCTCGTGGGCAAGATCAACGTCGCGCCGGAAATGAACGACGTGCTCTACGCCACGATCAAATATTTCGGCGGCGACTGGTGCACCGAGGACAAGGAGATGCTCAGGAAAGTCCGCGACAAGCTGGTCGAGGCAAAGACCAAATGGCTTGCAATGGACTACAGCGTCACGGACAAGCTTCCTGCCGGCGACTATTCTGCCGTCTACTACTGGAACGGCGCGATCATGCGTTCCCGCCTTGCCAACCCGGACATCAAGTTCGGCTATCCGAAGGAAGGATACCCGATCTTCATGGACAGCGTAGCGATCCTGAAGGACGCGAAGAATGTCGAGAATGCCAAGCTGTTCATGAACTTCATCATGGAACCGGAAAATGCCGCAATGATCTCGGCATTCGCCAAATATGCCAACGGCATCAAGGGGTCGGAGCAGTTCATGCCCGAGGACATGAAGACCGCGCCCGAACTCGTCGTCCCGGCCGAATTCGAGAAAGCCGGCGAGTTTCTGGAGTCCTGTTCGCCCGAGGTCGTCAGCCTCTACTCGCGAATCTGGACCGACGTGCAGAAATAGGCTCTTTGGCATGCGACCCGGCGGGCGACCGCCGGGTCTTTTTGCGCCTGAACACATGGAGCCGGCCGATGGCGAGCCAGACGGAATTCGAACAGCGCTACGGCTTCCGCCGCAACGAGGCGACGCTCGCGAACTGGCGGTTTGCGCCCTACAGCAAATGGTCGTTCCAGAATGCCGGCGAGTTCGTGCCTTCGGCCGGGATCGCCTGCGCCGACTGCGCGGTCGAGTCTCCCGCCGTCGATCCGGGAACCCTGCTGGCACAGCCGGTCGCCATCGAAGGCCGGCAGGAAACGGTCGCGGATTTCCTTCAGCGGTCGGATACCGATGCATTCGTTGTAATGAAACGCGGCGAATTCGTCGGTGACTATTTCGCCCCGCACATGGACCACGCCGCCGCCCACATCGTCTTTTCGATCAGCAAATCGCTGACCGCCATTCTCGCAGGTTCGCTCGAGGCGGAGGGGCTTCTCGATCCGGCAGCGCCGGTCACGCGCTACATTCCGGAAGCCGAAGGCTCGGCCTATGGAGATGCCGCCGTGCAGCATCTGCTCGACATGACCGTGAGCCTCGACTTCGACGAGACATATCTCGATCCCGACAGCGCCTTTGGCCGCTATCGCCGCGCCATGCTGTGGAATCCGGGCAGCGGCCAGGAGACGCTGCTCCCCTTCATCCTGACGATCCAGAAGGGCCTGCATCCGCATGGCGGACCGTTCCGCTATCGCTCGCCCAATTCCGACCTGCTCGGCGTCATTCTCGAACGCGCCTCGGGCCGGCGTTATGCCGAACTGATGCGCGAGCGCCTGTGGCTGCCGCTCGGTGCTAAGCGCCCAGCCTCGGTGACGGTGGATGGCGAAGGCACGGCGCGGGCTGCGGGTGGCGTGTCGGTCTCGCCTCGCGACCTCGCCCGCGTCGGCGAAATGATGCGGCTCCGAGGGGTAGTGAACGGCCGGCGGATCGTGCCTGAAAGCTGGATTCGCGACACGCTGACTGTCGGCAGCGAGGCGGCCTGGAAGACCGGCGACTTCGCGCATCTGGTGGAAAACGGCCGCTACCGCAACAAATGGTATCAAACCGGCTTCGACAGCGGCGCCTTCTTCGCCATCGGCATTCATGGCCAATGGCTTTATGTCGATCCGTCGACCGAGGTCGTCATGGTCAAGATGTCGTCGCAGCCCGAGCCCGTCGACGACCCGCTAGACCGGCAGTGCGTCGCTTTCTTCCAGGCAGTATCGGCCATGTTGTAGCGGCTCAGTTCAGCGGCCAGACCAGCATCAGCATCGGCACTGCGACCAAAACGACGATGAAGGACAGCGGCAGTCCCAGCCGCGGATAGTCGCTGAATTTGTAGCCGCCGGGGCCCATCACCAGCGTGTTGCACTGGTGGCCGATCGGCGTCAGGAAATCGCAGCCCGCACCGATCGCCACCGCCATCAGGAACGCCTCGGGTCGATAGTCGAGGCCGGCGGCGAAGCCCGCTGCGATCGGCGCCATCACCAGCACGGTCGCGGCGTTGTTGAGGAAGGGCGTGATCGCCATCGCGACCACCAGGATAAGCCCCAGCGCGCCATAGGCGGGCAGCGTGGCGCCAACGCTCGCCAGCCAGCCGGCGATGACGTCGGTGGCGCCGGTGCTTCTGAGCGAATCGCTGACCGGTATGAGCGTGGCCAGCATCACCAGGATCGGCCCGTCGACCGCCGAATAGATCTCGCGCACGGGAATGACCCTGAACAGCATCATCGCCACGGCCGCCGCGAAGAAGGCGATCTGAACCGGGAGCAGCCCGAGCGCTGTCGATCCCATGGCCCCGGCCAGGATGAGCACCGGGACGACGCCGCGCCGCACCGTACCCAGCATGATCGGCCGCTCGGCAAGCGGCAGCAGGCCGAGATCGCGCAATATCTCGGGCAGCGCCCGCCGGTTGCCCTGAAGCACGATGACATCGCCCAGGCGCAGCGTGATGGCGCCCAGCCGCTGCGTCAGCCTTTCGCCCTTCCTGCTGACGGCCAGGAGATTGACGTTGAAGCGGTCATAGAGCGCGAGGCGCTGCGCCGACCATCCGATCAGGATCGAGTGTTCGCCGATAACCGCTTCGATGGAATCCACTTCCTCGGCCGCGCCCTGTTTGCTGGCCGCCGGCTTGCGTTGGTCGGTCAGGCTGAGCTTGGCCTGCGCCACCAGCCGGTCGAGCGCCTCGGGCGCGCCTTCCATGAGCAGGATGTCACCCTCGCGCAACACGACATCCGGCAGCGGCGTGACGCGAACGTCGCGCGAACGCACGATCGAGGTGACGATCGCGCTGCCGTCGGACATCTTCAAGAGTTCGCCCACGGTTTTTCCGAGCACTGCCGATCCTTCCACGACCTTGCCCTCGGCCATGTAGTTCTTGATGTCGATCGCCTCGTTCATGGAAGTGCTTTCGCGCTGCCTTGGGGGCACGAGGCGGTAGAACAATACGAGAAACACCGTGCCGACGGCCGCAAGTGCTGCGCCCACCGGCATGAAGTCGAACATCCTGAACGCCACGCCGGTGATATCGTCGCGAAGCTGCGAGACGACGATGTTCGGTGATGTGCCGACCAGCGTCATCAGGCCGCCTAGCAGCGACCCGAATGCCATCGGCATCAGGAATACCGAGGGCGACGCGCCGGAGCGGCGCGCGAACTGGAAGGCGATCGGGATCATGATCGCCAGCGCGCCGATATTCTTGACGAAGGCCGACAGCACCGTGACGACGATGACCAGCAGGGCCAATTGCGCCCTGACCGACGAAACGTTCGGCGCATAGCGCTGGATGGTGAATTCCATGATGCCCGAGCGGGCGACGCCCGCGCTGACCAGAAGCGCGCTGCCTACGATGATGACGATGTCGTTGCTGAAGCCGCTGAACGCCTCTTCGTAAGGAACCACGCCCAGCGCCAGCGCCGCAAGCAGCGAGCCGGCGGCGACGAGGTCGTAGCGGAACCGACCCCAGACGAATGCCGCCATCATTGCCGCGATGACACCGATCGATAATATCTGGTCAAGTGTCATTCGTGGAACGCCCCCGGCCGCCGCTGCGCGGCAAAACGGAACGCGCCGGCTGCGACTTGGTTGCGCGGACGAAGCTTCAGGCCGCCGAAGTCCGCATTTCCCGCTGGCTCGGCAGGAAGATCGTCAGCAATCCGAGCAGCGGCAAATAGGAGCAGACCAGATAGACGAATTCAATACCCCTGGCGTCGGCCACTACGCCGAGCACGGCTGCGGCGATCCCCGCCATGCCGAAAGCGAAGCCGAAGAAGATGCCTGCGATCATGCCCACCCTGCCCGGCACCAGTTCCTGCGCAAACACCACGATGGCCGGAAAGGCTGAAGCCAGGATCAGGCCGATCAGGGCAGTCAACGCCATCGTCCATTCGAGGTTTGCGTAGGGCAGCGCCAGCGTGAAGGGCAATACGCCTAGGATCGAGAACCAGATCACGAATTTCGGTCCGAGGCGGTCGCCGATCGGCCCTCCCGCCACGGTGCCGACCGCCGCCGCGCCGAGGAAGATGAACAGCATCAATTGCGATTGCTGCACCGTCACGCCGAATTTGTGGATGACGAAGAAGGTGAAGTAGCTCGACAGGCTTGCCATGTAGATGTTCTTGGTGAACACCAGCAGCGCCAGCACCACCAGTGCGATGACGATTTTTTTCCGCGGCAGCGCCACGGTGACGGCTGCGGCCGGACGCTTGGCGCTGCGTACCCTGTAGCGGCTGTACCACTTGCCGACCTGCCAGAGAATGATCATGCCGAGCATCGCCGCGGCCGAGAACCAGGCCACGCTGCCCTGCCCGCGCGGCACGACGATGAATGCCGCCAAAAGCGGCCCGAGCGCCGAGCCGAAATTGCCGCCGACCTGGAATAGCGACTGCGCCAGACCGTAGCGCCCGCCCGAGGCGAGCCGCGCCACGCGCGAGGATTCGGGGTGGAATATCGCCGAGCCTATGCCGATGAAGGCCGCACCCAGGATCAGCAGGGTATAGTCGGAGGCGAAGGCCAAGATGAACAGCCCGACCATCGACGAGCCCATGCCGACCGGCAGCGAGTAGGGCATCGGCCTTTTGTCGGTGACCATGCCGATCAGCGGCTGCAGCAGCGAGGCGGTGACCTGGAACGTCATCGTAAGCACGCCGATCTGCCAGAAATCGAGGCCGTAATCGGCCTTCAGCATCGGATAGATCGCCGCCAGCAGCGACTGCATCACATCGTTGAGCAGATGGCAGAAGCTCACCGCCAGAATGACGGCGTAGGCTGTATTGTCGGCCTGGATGCGGCTGGCTGTCGCCGAGGCGTCGGTCATGCTTTCATTCCGTGAACTCGGGCGGGACACGGGGAGTCCCGCCCGTCGGTCACATAGACCGTGCGCACCGATGCTCCTTGGGACAGATCGCCGTTCTTTGTGGCGCAGGCTTGGCTCAGCCCTCGCCGAGGTCGCGCACCGCGCCGCGCGAGGCGCTGGTGGCGAAAGCGGCATAGGCCTTCAGCGCCGTCGTCACCTTGCGCTTGCGCTGCTCGACTGGCTTCCAGCCGGCGATTTCCTGCTCGGCGCGGCGCGCAGCGAGCGTCGCCTCGTCGACAGCGAGATGGATGGTGCGGTTCGGGATGTCGATCTCTATCCGGTCGCCTTCGCGCACCAGGCCAATCGTTCCGCCCTCGGCGGCTTCCGGCGAGACATGCCCGATCGACAGGCCGGACGTGCCGCCAGAAAAGCGTCCGTCGGTGATCAGCGCGCAGGCCTTGCCCAGCCCTTTCGACTTCAGATAGCTGGTCGGATAGAGCATTTCCTGCATGCCGGGGCCGCCGCGCGGGCCCTCGTAGCGGATGACCAGCACGTCGCCTTCCTTGATATGGCCGGACAGGATCGCCTTCACCGTCGCGTCCTGGCTCTCGAACACGCGCGCCGGACCCGCGAACTTCAGGATGCTCTCGTCGACGCCGGCGGTTTTCACGATGCAGCCGTCCACCGCAAGATTGCCGCTGAGCACCGCAAGCCCGCCATCCCTCGAGAAGGCGTGCTCGACATTGCGGATCGCGCCTTTTTCACGGTCGAGATCGAGCTCGTCCCAGCGCCTCTCCTGGCTGAAGGCGACCTGCGTCGGCACGCCGCCGGGCGCGGCCATGAAGAATTTGCGCACGCTTTCGCTGTTGGTGCGCGAGATGTCCCAACGGTCGAGCGTGTCGCCGATGGTCGCCGTGTGCACAGTCGGCAGGTCGCGGTTGATGAGTCCGGCTTCGTCGAGTTGGCCGAGGATCGCCATGATGCCGCCGGCGCGGTGGACGTCTTCCATGTGAACGTCGGCCTTGGCGGGCGCCACCTTGCACAGGACGGGCACGCGGCGCGACAGCTGGTCGATGTCTTCGAGATCGAAATCGATCTCGCCCTCATGCGCCGCGGCGAGGATGTGCAGAACGGTGTTGGTCGAGCCGCCCATGGCGATATCGAGCGTCATGGCGTTCTCGAACGCGCCCTTCGACGCGATGGTGCGCGGCAGCGCCGTCTCATCGTCCTGCTCGTAATAGCGCTGGGCGAGATCGACGATGAGGTGTCCCGCCTCCACGAACAGCCGCTTGCGGTCAGCGTGGGTGGCGAGCGTCGAACCGTTGCCCGGCAGCGACAGGCCGAGCGCCTCGGTCAGGCAGTTCATCGAATTGGCGGTGAACATGCCCGAGCACGAGCCGCAGGTCGGGCAGGCTGAACGCTCGATGGTCTTGACGTCCTCGTCGGAGACGCGGTCGTCGGCGGCCGCGACCATGGCGTCGACGAGGTCGAGCGCCTGCTCCTTGCCCGCGAGCACCACCTTGCCTGCTTCCATGGGGCCGCCGGAGACGAAGACGGTCGGGACGTTGAGGCGCAGCGAGGCCATCAGCATGCCGGGCGTGATCTTGTCGCAATTGGAGATGCAGACCATGGCGTCGGCGCAATGCGCATTGACCATGTATTCGACGCTGTCAGCGATGATCTCGCGCGACGGCAGCGAATAGAGCATGCCGTCATGGCCCATGGCGATGCCGTCATCGACGGCGATGGTGTTGAATTCCTTGGCGACGCCGCCGGCCTTCTCGATCTCGCGCGCGACGAGCTGACCGAGATCCTTCAGATGCACATGGCCCGGCACGAACTGCGTGAAGGAGTTGACCACGGCGATGATCGGCTTGCCGAAGTCCGAATCCTTCATGCCGGTGGCGCGCCACAGGCCGCGCGCGCCGGCCATGTTGCGGCCATGGGTGGTGGTGCGAGAGCGATAGGGCGGCATAGCGTGGTTCCTGGGTGTCGGCTTACTTATGTGTGGGCGCGCGGCCTCTGCCGCAACCGTTCCCCTGCTGATAGCGAAAAGCGGCGGTCGCGTCACCCGTAATGTGCGGGGCTATTTCCTGAACGGCTGAGTGCAGGGGTGCGCGGCGCATATTTCTGGACGAACTCGCACGTTCGTGGTATGAAGATTTCATACTCAATGTTGGATCTGTGACAGGAACCATGAGATGTCCATGATCGAAAAACGGACCATCAGCCTACCGGCCGAACATGCGGCGTTTATCGACGCCAAGGTTGCGGCAGGTGATTATGCTTCGGCGAGTGAAGTGGTGCGCGCCGGCCTGCGCGCCCTTCAGGAGCGCGATGCGGCGGTTGAGCGTTGGCTGCGCGACGAGGTGGCGCCCACCTACGACGCGATGAAGGCCGATCCCTCGCGGGGCATCGAAGCGAAAGCTGTTTTCGCCGAGCTACGAGCACGCCATGCGGCACGGCTGAAGGACAAGGCGTGAAGCGCCGAACGGTCACCTTTTCGCCGGAAGCGCGGGATGACCTTTGAAAATCTATGACTGGATTGCCGATGCAGCCAGCCCGGCCGTCGCTATGTCCTATATCGAGCGCCTGGAGGCATGGTGCCTTGGTTTCGATCTGGCTTCCGAACGCGGCCATAGGCGCGACGACGTCAGGTCTGGATTGCGCATCATCGGTTTTGAACGGCGGGCAACAATTGCATTTGCTGTCGAAGAAGATCGTGTAAGATCCTCCGGTTGTTCCAAGGAGGTCAGGACTGGGAGCGCGTTTTCTCCTGAACACGCAAAGCGTATATCGCTGTTCCTCCCCTCACCCCACCGGCACGACATCCACCGACTGTTCCCCCACCTGGCCTCCCGTCATCTTCAGGCGCCCGACGATCGGGGCGACGTCGGAATAGTCGCGGCCGTGGCCGACGGTGATGTGGTCGTTGCCGGCGCGCATGGCGTTGGTGGGGTCGAATTCCTGCCAGCCCATTTCGCGACCGCACCAGACCTTTACCCAGGCGTGCATGGCGTCGGCGCCCTCCAGCCGCTCCTTGCCCTCCGGCGGGATGGTACGCAGGAAACCCGAGACATAGCCGGCCGGAATGCCGATGCCGCGCAGGCCGGCAATCAATACATGAGAGAAATCCTGGCAGACGCCGCGCTTCAGCCTGAACGCATCGGCTGCATGGGTTGCTACGGTGGTCGCCTCATTGTCATAGGCGAATTCGTCGTGGAGGCGATGGCAGAGATGATCGGCGACGCCAAGCACGGAGCCCAATGCGAGGCTTTCCGCCGCATAGGCGGTGATCGCAGGGTCGATGCCGGCATGGTCGCTGGAGGCGAGGAAATGATGCGGCGCGTCCGGCGCGAGCGACAGCACCTGCCGGATCTCGTCGCCGAGCGCCGGCACGGTCGGAGAGACGTCGAGGCCGGGTTCCGGCCGTTTAACGGCGATGCGCGCGCTCATCTTGACGTCGAGCGTCTCATGCGCCTCGCGGTAGGCGATGGAGGCGGCATGATTACCGAAGAAATCGCTGAAATCCGATCGTTCCGCCGGTTCGGGCGAAAACGACAGGCTGGCGGCAATGACCCGCTGCACGCCGGGTATGGTCTGCGGCATGACGCGGACCTGGTGCCTGCCGCCGCCGGCCCAGCCGTCATAATCGTAATGGAGAGTGAGGCGGATGTCGTAGTGCATGCCGTTCACCCGAAATACGTCTTGGCCAACGTCTCGTAGAGGCCGCCGATGTCCCATGCCAGCGTGTCGAGCGCATCAGGCGTCATCTCGGCCGGGTCACGGATCGCCAGCGTCGTGTGCAGCCTGAGGATTTCCTTCGCGGCGGGCGAGAGATGCCCGGGAACACCCCTGCCCGGCAGCAGGTCGATCTCGGCCTTAAGCCTTTCGAGCTGGAACAGCACCGAGCGCGGGTTGAGCGGATCGAGCGCGAGCAAGTCGACGACAGTGCGTCGGACGGAGCGCGCATTGTATTGGCGGCGGTGGGTCATGACGCTGTCGCCGATCTCCAGCATCATGTCGAGCGATCCGTCCGGCGCGTCGTCCGGGGTCAGGCGTGCGAGGGTGCGGGCGATCTGGATGGCACGCTCCAGCCGCCGGCCGATTTCGAGGAACCGCCAGCCGGTGAAGCGGTACATGTTCTCGTGCAGCAGCCCTGAAAATCCCGCGAGCTTGCGCAGCAGGACCGTCATCGCCCGTGTAGCATCGTCGCCAGGAGCAACAGTCGCGGCGAATTGGTGCACGGTCTTCGACAGGTCGCGCAACGCCAGCCAGCCATCCGGCGAGAAGCGATCGCGGACCTGCCCGGCGCTGTAGACGGCGCTGTCGATATTGGCGATGAGCCCAGCCGGAACGGCGGCCTCGACATCGATGCCGAACGGTTCGAGATAGTCGCGGATGTCGGCAAGCAGCGGCAAGGCGGGATCGGAAGTCTCGGCAAGCCGCACGTGATAGGCGCGCAGCACCCGCACCATATCTTCCGAGCGTTCGATATAGCGGCCGAGCCAGGTCAGGTTTTCGGCGGCGCGGCTGGGCAGGCTGCCCGGGACGCTGCGCACGAAGCCGTCGCGCTCGGCCGGCAGCAGCGTGTCGCGCTCGACCGGCCTGCTGCTCACCACCCAGACGTCGGCGGCCTGGCCGCCGCGCTGCATGGCGATCGCCTTTGCGTCCAGCGTGTCGCCGACGCGGGCAAAGCCGCCGGGCATCACCACCCAGCCGTCGGCCGTGCGCGCCAGATGGACGCGCAAAGTGGCAGGGCGCGGCTCCAGCCGGCCGTCGATAAAGACCGGCGTGGTCGACAGCGTCACCGCTTCCTGCCCGACGAAATCGCCGCCATTCGCCGCCAGCTTGGCCAGCAGTTGCTGTCTTGCCTCCGGGCCGAGCGCGGCGCCAAGCATGGTCGCGTCGTCGTCCTCGAAAGCCAGCCGCGCAGACAGGGCCGGGCCGACCATCATGCGGTCGAGATTTTCGACGACGTGCCGGCGCTCCCCGTCCTGGCCGCACCACCATGTCGCGATGTTCGGCAAAAGCAGGTTCTCGCCGCGCAGCGCCTGGGAAATGCCCGGCAAAAATGCCAGGAGCGCGCGGGTCTCGACGATCCCCGAGCCGAGCGCGTTGACCATGGCCACCGAGCCATTCCGCACCGCCTCGGTGAGGCCCGGCGTGCCGATACGCGAATCCGGGTTGAGTTCGAGCGGGTCGGCGAAGGCCGCATCGAGACGCCGCCACAGCACGCCGACCGGCTTCAGCCCGGACACAGTGCGCACCATCAGCCGGCCGCCGGAGACAGTCAGGTCCTCGCCTTCGAGAAGCATGATGCCGAGATAGCGGGCGATGTAGGCGTGCTCGAAATAGGTCTCGTTGAGCGGTCCGGGCGTGAGGATCGCGGCGCGGCCATCCCGGTCGCCAACCATTCCGATCAGCGCGTCGCGGAAGCGGCGGAAGAAGCCGGCGAGGCGATGGACATGCATGTCGCCATAAATGTCCGATAGGGCGCGCGTCGTGGCGACCCGGTTCTCCAGCGCGAAGCCGGCGCCCGAAGGCGCCTGGGTCCGGTCGCCCAGCACCCACCACTGGCCGCCGGGGCCGCGCCCGAGCTCGAATGCGCAGATATGCAGGAAATGGCCGCCGGCCGGCTTCACACCGGCTACTGGCCGCAGATATTCAGGGGTCGATGCGACGAGGCCGGGCGGCAGCAGGCCCTGTGCGACCAGCCGGTTGTCGCCGTAGATATCGGCGACGATGGCTTCCAGGAGGTCGGCGCGCTGGATCAGCCCGGCGCTGATGCCGGCCCATTCGTCCTCGCCGATGAGGAGCGGGATATGGGCGAGCGGCCATTCGCGCTCCTTCGTAGCCACCTTGTCATAGAAGCGGTAATAGACGCCGGCATCGCGCAGATAACGATCGGCACGGGCAAAGCGCTGCGCAAGCTGCTCGGGGCCGAGATCCTCGAGCGCGGCGATGAAATCACGCCAGACGGGCCGCGGATTGCCGGCTTCATCGACCATCTCGTCGGCGACGCCGGCGACCGGTCGATAGCCGTCCAGCAAAATGCCGGATCGCGCTTTGGCGCGTTGCCGTGTCTGATTCCCGTCAACCATCGCCAATCACAATCTCGGCGACCGCCTGAGGTCAAGCGTCAGCGGAAACTCGTCCGACGGTTCCTCGGGACGGATCTCGAACGCCGACGGCGTGTGGCCGCGCGGTTCGAAACGGGCTAGCCGCCGCGCCTCGGCCTCGTTGGCGTTGACCGGAAAAGTCTCGTAGTTGCGCCCACCGGGATGGGCGACATGATAGATGCAGCCGCCGACCGAGCGGCCGGACCAGCGGTCGTAAATGTCGAAGGTGAGCGGCGTGTTGACCGGCAGCGCCGGATGCATGCCGGAAGACGGCTGCCACGCCTTGTAGCGCACGCCGGCAACCGCGATCTCGCGGTTGTCGGTCGCCTTCATCGGCACGACGCGCCCGTTGCAGAGGATGGCGTGGCGCTCGGGATTGAGGCCTTCGGTCTTGACCTGCAGCCGCTCGACGGAGGAATCGACGAAGCGCACCGTCCCGCCGATCGCGCCTTGCTCGCCCATCACATGCCACGGCTCCAGCGCCTGCCGAAGCTCGAGCTTGACGCCGGAGTACTGAACCTCGCCGCAAAAGGGGAAGCGGAATTCGAGCTGCGCGTCGAACCATTCGGGACGGAATGCAAAACCGTGCTGGGCGAGATCGTCGAGCACGTCGTGGAAATCGGCCCAGACATAATGCGGCAGCATGAAGCGGTCGTGCAGCGCCGTGCCCCAGCGGGTGAAACGGCCGTCGAGCGGAGCTGTCCACAGGCGAGCGATGATGGCGCGGACCAGCAATTGCTGGGCGAGGTTCATGCGCGCATTGGGCGGCATTTCGAAGCCGCGGAACTCGACCAGCCCTAGACGCCCGGTCGGGCCATCGGGCGAAAACAGCTTGTCGATGCAGATTTCGGAGCGGTGGGTGTTGCCGGTGACGTCGGTCAGGATATTGCGGAACAGCCGGTCGACCAGCCAGGGCAGCGGCGGATTGTTCTGGTCGGGACGCGGCACCTGCGCCAGTGCGATCTCCAGCTCGTAGAGGCTGTCATGGCGCGCCTCGTCGAAGCGCGGCGCCTGGCTGGTCGGGCCGATGAACAGGCCGGAAAACAGGTAGGACAGCGCCGGATGGCGCTGCCAGTGGAGCACCAGGCTTTTCAGGAGGTCGGGCCGCCGCAGGAACGGGCTGTCATTGGGCGTCGCGCCGCCGACGACGACATGGTTGCCGCCGCCTGTGCCGGTGTGTCGGCCGTCGATCATGAATTTTTCCGCGCCAAGCCGGGTCTGGCGCGCTTCCTCATAGATAGCGGTGGTCGTCGCGACGCAATCGCGCCAGCTCGAGGCCGGATGGATGTTGACCTCGATGACCCCGGGATCGGGCGCAACGCGGATGACGTTGAGGCGCGGATCGTGAGGCGGGCCGTAGCCTTCGATATGAACCGGCAAGCCGGTCTTCTTCGCCGCGTTCTCGGCCGCCGCAATCAAACCGAGGTAATCCTCTAGCGCCTCCGTGGGCGGCATGAATACGCAGAGCCGGCCGTCGCGCGGCTCGACGCTGATTGCCGTGCGCACCGCGCCGCCGATTTCGCCAAGCTCCTGCTCGACGCGGTTCTGCTGGCCGGTGACAGCGGTGAATGACGCCGCCGCTTGGCGGCGCGCCATCTCGTCGGCGCCGGCAGCTTCGGCGGGAGACGGGGCGGCTTCGCGCGGCGGCAGCGGACCGCGCGGAACCGACGGATCGACCGGCACAATGAATGGGAACTGCGACGGCGGCACATAGGGCAGCGTGCCGAGCGGCAGGCGATAGCCGACAGGCGAGTCGCCGGGTACCAGGAAAAGCCGGCCGCGCCGCGTCTGCCATTTCTCCGAACGCCAGCGGTGGCCGGCGGCCTCGGCATTCCAGCGCTGCACCGGCAGCACATAGCCGGAGGGCTGCGTCAGCCCGCGCTCGAAGACGCGCGCCATGCGACTGCGCTCCTCCGGATCGTTCAGCTTCGAGTCGGACGGATCGACGTTTTCCGGCAGCTTGCCTTCCTTGAGCAGCCATTCGGCCGGATCCTCATAGGCCTCGGCGACCATGCCGGTATCGACGCCGAGTTCGCCGGCGATCGCGGTGAGCAGCGTTTCGGCCTGCTGCGGCGTCGTCTTGCCGTCGGCCTTCTCGGTGGCGATCAGCGACGGATCGCTCCAAACCGGCTCGCCGTCGGCGCGCCAGAACAGCGAAAAGGTCCAGCGCGGTAAGGATTCGCCGGGATACCATTTGCCCTGCCCGTAATGGAGAAAGCCGCCCGGCGCGAATTTTTCGCGCAGGCGGCGGATCAGCATGTCCGCTTTCTCGCGCTTCGTCGGCCCGACAGCGGCGGTGTTCCACTCCTCGGATTCAAAGTCGTCAATCGAGACGAAAGTCGGCTCGCCGCCCATGGTGAGCCGGACGTCCTGTTGCTTGAGCACGGCGTCGACTCCTTCGCCGAGCGCGTCGAGCGCCTGCCAGGAGGCGTCGGAAAACGGTTTGGTGATACGCGGATGCTCGGCGACGCGGTCGACGTGCATATCGAACTTGAAATCGACATTGGCGAAGCTCGCCATGCCCGAAATGGGAGCGGCGTTGCGGAAATGCGGCGTTGCGGCGAGCGGCACGTGGCTTTCGCCGGTGAGCAGCCCTGAGGTCGGGTCGAGCCCAATCCAGCCGGCGCCGGGAATATAGACCTCGCACCAGGCATGCAGGTCGGTGAAGTCGTGCGCCGCTCCGGCGGGACCATCGAGCGCTACCAGATCGGGCTTGAGCTGGATCAGATAGCCCGAGACGAAGCGAGCGGCGATGCCGAGATTCCTGAGCACCTGGACAAGCAGCCAGCTTGAATCGCGGCATGAGCCCTTGGCCAGCGCGAGCGTTTCTTCCGGCGTCTGCACGCCGGTTTCCAGGCGCACAATGTAGCCGATCTCGCGCTGGATCCGTGCATTGAGCGCGACGACGAAGTTCACCGTATTCGTCTCGGAACGGTCGACCGTTTTCATGAAGGCCGTGAGCAACGGTCCGGCCGGCTCGGGCGTGCGGTAGATCGCCAGATCGTCGCGAATGTCCTCGGGATAGTCGAACGGAACCGCCTCCGCCGAGGGTTCGACGAAAAAGTCGAACGGATTGTAGACCGTCATGTCGGCGACGAGGTCGACCTCGATCTTAAGCTCCGTCACCGGCTCCGGAAAGACGAAGCGCGCCAGGAAATTGCCGTAGGGATCCTGCTGCAAATTGGCGAAATGCTCGGCAGGACCGACCTTCAGCGAATGGCTCAGCACCTTGGTGCGGGAATGCGGCGCCGGCCGCAGGCGGATCGTTTGAGGCCCGAGAATGACCGGCCGGTCATAGACATAGTGGGTCAGGTGATAGACGGCTGCGAGAATCGCCATGTGCGCCCGGTGCCTTTCGTCGGAAGGCCACCTTTCCACACTTCGTCTCGGGCCGCCAAGAACTTATTGCACTGCGAAGAGGGATCGATTGCGAGGCTGATCCGGCGCGAAAAGCCTGCTACTCGTCCTTCTCCAGTTTGTCGCCGCCGCCTCGCCGAGCCTTTTCCTTGGCCTGCTTGGCCTTCTCCTCCGCCTGGCGGCGAAGCACCTCGTCGGTTCCGACGATGGTCGTCTTCCTGGCGATGGTGGTCGAAGTCACCGAAACCGGGTCGCTGGCCGGAAACGTGTCTTCCAGTCCTTCCTCGAGCTGCTCTTCGAGCGTTTCAAGATCCCCGGCGCGGCCCTCTGTCTTTCGCCCCATTTCCTCGGCATGCCGCTTGCGCTCCTCGGCCTGCTGGCTGAGCACCTCGTCGGTGCCGCCGATCTTCTTGGCCTTGTCGGCGCCGACAACCTTCTTCGTCTTGTTGGCGATGGTGGTCGACACGACGGAAACCGGGTCGCTGGCAGGAAAGGTGTCCTCCAGCCCCTCCTCCAACTGTTCCTCCAGGGTGGCGCGGTCTTCGGGCCGGCCTTCGGTCCGGCGGCGTTTGTCGTCTTCGTCGTGGGCCTCGCCTGTTCGGTGTTTGCGCACGTCAGGCATGATCTTTGCTCCATCCCTTGCATGATCCCGAAGATTATCGGACGAGATCATGCCGACTTCTCAACATGTTGGAGCCATTCCATCCGTTTCAGTGGAATAATCGAGCTCCGATGTCCTCGGAAACGAAAGTCCGCGGATAACGTTCCGCTTTGCCGCGTTCGGTGCAACAATGGCGTCGGGGGCGCAATTCGGCTGGTGAGTGCAATGGCTTCAGGATTTCGTTACGTGGTGATCATGCTTGCGGCGATGCCGGCATCGGCCTGCTCGTCGCTTCCAGCCGCGATCGAGGCCGAAGTGGTGCGATCGACCCTCTATGACGACATACCCTGCGGGACGCTGACGGCCCAGCGCGCGACACTGGTCAGGCAATATGGCGATCCCGAAAAGCAGCCCGACAAGAGGCAGCCGGGCGATCCGATAACCCCGACCGGATTGAGCGTCGTCACGCCCGATTTCCGCTCGGCGGCGGAAAAGGAGCGCGGCCTCGCCTGGGGCAAGATTTTGGCGATGAACTCGTCGATCAAGCGGCGGTGCAGCGAATAGGAGTCAGGCCGCCGAATACTGCTCGTCGGTGACGTGTTCGAGCCAATCGACCGAGACGCCGTCCAGCGCCTCCTGCATGGCGATATGCGTCATCGAATTGGCCGGCGCGGCGCCATGCCAGTGTTTTTCGCCCGGCTCGAAAAAGACCGTGTCGCCGGCGCGGATGTCGAGGACCGGTCCGCCCCAGCTCTGCACCTTGCCGAAACCAGTAACGACATAGAGCGTCTGGCCGAGCGGATGCGTGTGCCAGGCCGTGCGGGCGCCCGGCTCGAAGCTCACCACCAAGGCCCGGATGCGCGCCGGGGCCTCGGCTTCGATGATCGGCTCCTGCCATACCGTCCCGGTGAACCATTTGTCCGGCGCCCGGCGTGACGGCAACGAGCCGCAGGGGGTGATTTTCATGGCATTTCTCCAGAGGCAGGTCCTTTGCGCGTCAACATAGAGCAGCGATGGCCGGGAGGGAAACGCCGTGATGTCAGTGCATCGTAATGAGGATGCCGGCCTCGCCCGCCGCCGCTGAAAAGGCAGACCGGGCATCGGCGGCGCTGCGCCGGCCTTCAGCGGCGGCGATGAACACGCGCATTGCGCGTTCGACGGACGGCGTCCTCGGGAGAGGCCAATCATTACTCATCATGCAATCAGCCGCCTCGCGCAGCGATCTTACCAGCAGCGTCTGGTCCTGCTTGCCGAGATAAATGCCGACTGGAGGCTCAAACCGGATGCTTTCCATTTGGGAATTGAAACGCCGGCTCCGGAATGAAGTTCCGGAGTATCGTCGGGGTTTGGGTCCAGTAAGCGGCGGAATACCAGCTTTCCCCGACGCCTCTCCCCTCCCCCTTTGCACAAGGGAGAGGGAAGAATGCCGCACGGAATTCGTTCAATGAAGCTCGTCGATGGGCTCCTTCTGGCGGATGATCTGGCCGGCCTTGTCGACGGCAGGCTCTACGCTGTTGCTGCGCGGACCCGGCTCCACGTCTCCTGAAATCTCGGGATCCTGCACTTCGGAGACGCGGCTGCGCGTAGTCGAGTCGCGATCGTCGCGGCGCTTTACCGGCTCGCCGTCCGGCGGCGTCGGAAGCTTTTTCCTGGGTCTGTCAGCCATGGCTTTCCCTTTCGATGGATCAAAGGAAAAAACGCCCGGCCGGTGGATCGGTTGCAGGGGTTGGCGGGGCTCCCTCCCCGTCGGGGAGGGATATCGCCTACTCCACCACCGCCAGCACGGCGGCGCAATCGCCGGCCTTGACCAGACCCGGGAAATGACGCGCGGCGAGCACACCGGACATCGTTGCCCGGATCTCCTGCGGCGCCCCGCCCGTGCGCCCGACCGAGTGGATGCGCGCAACGACCTGGCCCGCTTCCACACTCTCACCGAGATCGATCATGGTCTCGATCAGCCCGTCATCCTCGGCGAAAGAGAAGCAGTCGCCGGACGGCATGTCGAGCCAGCGGGTTGGAGTCTTCTCGACCGCACCTGAAACGATGCCGGCATGGCGCAGCACATTGAGCGTGCCGCGCCGGGCGATCCGCACGGTTTCAGCCCGCGACGTGCCGCCGCCGCCGAGTTCGGTGGTGACGAAAACCTTGCCCATCTCCTCGGCGGCCGTGTCGTACATGCCGACCGTGTCGATCTCGATCATCCGCATCGAATAGGGCGCGGAGAACGCCGCGACTGCGGCGAACGCCTTTTGCTCCTGCTCCTTGTCGGGCAGCACGTGGGCAGCGCAGAAGGGCAGGAAGTCGAGCGTCCTGCCGCCCGAATGGAAGTCGAGCACGATGTCTGCCCGGGGCAAAAGGTGCCGCTGGAAATAGTCGGCGATCTTTTCCGTCACCGTGCCGTCCGGACGGCCCGGAAAGCTGCGGTTCATGTTGCCCTTGTCGATCGGCGAGGTGCGCGTGCCGGCGCGGAAGGCCGGATAGTTCATCGCCGGCACGATGATGACCGTGCCTGAGACGTCCTTCGGATCGAGCGTGCGCGCCAGATCGTAAAGGGCCAGCGGCCCCTCATATTCGTCGCCGTGATTGCCGCCGGTGAGGAGCGCGGTTGGCCCCTCGCCGTTGCGGATCACGCAGACGGGGATCATCACCGACCCCCATGCAGAATCGTCGCGACTATAGGGGAGTCTCAAGAAGCCGTGCTGCACTCCGTCCGCATCGAAATCGACGGTGGGGGAGATGGGCGAAGGCCGGAGATTTGGCATCAGCATGGCTCAGTTCTTCACGAAAAGCTGGCGCGGGACATTGGCCAGGCACTCGACGCCGGTCTCGGTGATCACGATGCTCTCGGTGATTTCCAGGCCCATCGTCTCCAGCCACAGGCCGGTCATGAAATGGAAGGTCATGCCGGGCTTCAGCTCGGTGCGGTCGCCGGGGCGCAGGCTCATCGTGCGCTCGCCCCAGTCCGGCGGATAGGAAATACCGATTGGATAGCCGGTGCGGTTGTCCTTGACGATGCCGTATTTCTTCAGGACCGCGAAGAAGGCGTTGGCGATGTCCTCGCAGGCATTGCCGGGCTTGGCGGCTGCGAGGCCGGCTTCCATGCCTTCCAGCGTCGCCTTCTCGGCATCGAGGAATTCCTGCGTCGGCTTGCCGAGGAAGACGGTGCGCGACAGCGGGCAGTGGTAGCGGTTGTAGCAGCCGGCGATCTCGAAGAAGGTGCCCTCGCCCGCCTTCATCGGCTTGTCGTCCCAGGTCAAATGCGGCGCGGAGGCGTCTGCGCCCGAGGGCAGCAGCGGCACGATCGCCGGATAATCGCCGCCGATGCCCTCGACGCCGCGTGTGCCGGCGTCATAGATCTCGGCGACGAGATCGCATTTGCGCATGCCGACCTCGATCTTGTCGACGATGCGCTGGTGCATGGATTCAACGATCCGCGCGGCCTTGCGCATATAGTCGAGCTCGGTCGGGCTCTTCACCGCGCGCTGCCAGTTGACCAGCGCCGTTGTATCGACGAAACGCCCGTTCGGCAGGTGTTTCGTCAGAGAGGCGAAGGCGGCGGCCGAGAAATAGTAATTGTCCATCTCGACTCCGATTCTTTTCGACCCCCATCCCCGGTCCGTCAGGACCTGGGACAGGTAGTCCATCGGGTGCCGCTCGGTCGACTGCACATAATGGTCGGCGTAGCCGATGATGTTGCTGTGATCGAGATATGCAGTGCGCTTGGCGCCGTTGGCGTCCTGGCCGCGGCCGAACCAGACCGGCTCGCCATCCGGCGGCACGATCACCGCCTGGTGCACATAGAAAGCCCAGCCGTCATAGCCGGTCAGCCAGGCCATGTTGGAAGGGTCGGTGACGATCAGCAGGTCGACGCCCCTGGCTTCCATCGCACGCCGCGTCTTGGCGAGGCGATCCGCATATTCGCCGCGCGAAAATTTTAGCATCGGTCCGGTCATTTTCTTGAAAATCCTCGTTTGTTGGGCCTTCCGGCCGGTATCAGCTTTCGAAAATCGTGCCGGCGTCCGCCGCCCTTGCTCGGTCACGCGCCAGCGTGGCGATCGCCGTATCCTGCACACCGGTTCCGGTCAGGTCGGCGAGCGTGATCTGGTCGGGTGAGGTGCGTCCGGCGTTAAGTCCGGAGATCACCTGGCCCAGTTCCGAGAATTCCGCATCGGCCGCGACCAGTCCCGCCTTGATGGCGTGGTGCAGTTCGCCGAGCCGCCTCGTCTGCTTCAGGCTGTCCGCAACGTAGAGGCCGGCCTTTGCCACCAGCGCCGACTCGATCTCGTTCTTGTGCTCTGCGTCCGACCCCATCGCGGTCACATGCTGGCCGGGCGACAGCCATTCGGCTTTCAGGATCGGCGTCTCCGAAGGCGTGGTAGTAACGATCACGTCCGCGCCCTTGACGGCCTTTGCCGGATCGCTTTCGGCGCGGACGATGATGCCCAGCCGCTCGCGCAGCGCGGCGGCCGCAGCCTCGGCCTTGACCATGTCGCGCGCCCAGATCCGCGCCTCGCGGATCGGCCGGACGAGCGTGAGCGCTTCGAGTTGCAGCCCAGCCTGGACGCCTGCCCCGAAGATCGCGGCTACGCTCGCATCCTCGCGCGACAGGTGCTTCGCCGCGACAGCGCCGGCGGCGGCCGTGCGCACATCGGTCAGATAGCCATTGTCGAGCAGCAGCGCCTCGACCAGCCCGGTGCGCGACGAAAGCAGCACCATCATGCCGTTGACGCTCGGCAGGCCGAGCTTTGGATTGTCGAAGAAGCCGGGGCTGATTTTTATCGCGAAGCCGTCGATACCGGGCACATAGGCTGTCTTGACGTCGACCTCGCCGCGATGCTCGGGAATGTCGAGCCTGAGGATCGGCGGCATGGCGACCGGCAGCGTCGCCAAAGCGCGAAAGGCATTCTCTACGCATGCGACCGCGTCGAGGTCCAGCCGCACGATCTTGCGCAGATCGGCTTCGGTGAGGATGGTCATCTTTGGCATAGAGTATCTTTCTGTGGCGGCTCGCCCGACGAGCAGATCTGAATCACGCCGCCCACTCCCCACAAACGATTTTCCGATGCAGCGCCATGTCGATATTGCGGCCGGACATCAGAATCACGACCGGTCCTTCGACGGCGATCTTGCCCGCGAGCAGCGCGGCGATGCCGACTGCGCCCGCCCCTTCGACGATCTCGCGTTCCTCGGCATAGGCATGGACAATGCCGGCGGCGATTTCTTCTTCCGAGACGAGCACGATCCCGTCGAGAAGGTCGCGGATCATGGAGAATGTCAGGCGGTTTTCGAGGCCGATGCCGCCGCCGAGCGAATCCGCCAGCGTCGGCATTTCCTCTACCAGTACGGGTTTACCAGCGGCCAAGCTGGCCTGCATCGCGGCGCCACGCTCCATCGAGACGCCGATCACTTTTATGGACGGATTTCGCCCCTTGATGGCAGCAGCGACGCCGGCCGCGAGCCCCCCGCCCGAAACCGGCGTCACCACCATCGCAGCGTCCGGCACATCATCGAGCATTTCCAGCCCGACGGTGCCCTGACCCGCGATAACCGCCGCATGGTCGAAGGGCGGCACCATTGTGAGCCCCTCTTCCGCAACCAGCCGGTCGACCTCCTCCTGCGCATCGTCCTGGGATTTCCCGACGATGCAGATGTCAGCGCCGAGCCGGCGGATTTCCGAAACCTTGTTTTCCGGCACCAGCCGCGACATGCAGATCACCGCGCGGATGCCTTCGAGTTTTGCCGCGTGCGCCAGCGCCCGGCCGTGATTGCCGGTCGAGGCGGCGACCACGCCCAGGCGCTTCCCGTCGGCCGAAAGCGAAGCGACGGCGTTCGACGCGCCGCGCAGCTTGAAGCTGCCGGTGGTCTGGCGGTGTTCCAGTTTCAGGTGGACCGGCACGCCCAACCGTTCGGAAAGACCCGTCGAAAGCACGGTCGGCGTGCGCACGATCTTGCCGGCGATGCGCTCACGCGCCGTCTGGATGTCGGAGAGGTTGACGATTGGGTTGGTCATGACGAAATCAGCCTCGCGCCATCGGCATGGTCATCAGCCGCCCGAACTCGGGCCGCGCAGCCTCGTCGCCGCAGAGGCGAAGACATGACCATGCGCTCGCCAGATTGCTGGAGACCAGCGGACGGCCGGTCGCCTTCTCGATGTCGATGGCGGCAAGTGCGGCGCGCACCGCCGTGCAGGAAATGAACAGCGCATCGGCGTCATCCGACATCGCGTCGCGTGCAAGCTCGACGAGTGCGGTTGGCGAAATCCGGGCCATCTCGCGGTCGTCGCGCAGGCCGAGGCAGGTGAAGCTGGCGATATCGAAGCCATGATTGGCGAAATAGCTCGCCATCGGCCGGCTGGTCTCGACCGTGTAGGGCGTGAGCACGCTGATCCGTTTTGCGCCGAGCGCCCGCAAGCCGCGGACGCCGGCAAGCGGCGGCGTCACCACGGGCACGCCCGGCTTTGCCGCCTGGATCGCCGCTTCGATTTCAGCGTCGCCGATGACGACCGAAGCCGCGGTGCAGGAATAGCAGATCGCGTCCAGTTCCTCGCCAGGCAGGATCAGCGCTGCGGCCTCGATCAGCGACGGCTGCATGGCGCGCAGATTGTCCGGCGTCACCGGATTGGCGAAGGGAATGCGCGCGACATAGACGCCGATATCCGGCCCCGCGACCATGCGCTGGAAATCCGGCTCCGTCGTATGGTCCGTCGAAAGGATGATCAGCCCTACGCGCTTCTTCAGCGGCCGCGCATCGAGGGTCGGTCGCGCAGAATAGAGGCGGATTTCGACGGGTGACTTCATGTGAGCGGACATGGTTCGGTTCTAGCGCTCGATCCGGCCGTACCGTGCTTCCAGCCAGCGCAGCAGGATAACCGAGAACAGGCTGATGACGAGGAAGAAGGCGCCGACCAGCGTGATCGGCTCGATGTAGCGATAGCTGGAATTGGCGACGCTTTTCGCCTGGTTCATCAGCTCGAGCACGGTGATGGCCGAAAGCAGCGGCGTTTCCTTGAACATGGCGATGAAATAGTTGGCCAGCGCCGGAATCATCGGCGGCAGCGCCTGCGGCAGGATAATGCGCGTCCATGTCTGCGTCGAATTGAGATTGCAGGCTTTCGCCGCCTCCCACTGGCCGCGCGGCACATTCTCGATGCCGGCGCGGTAAACCTCCGCAGTGTAGGTACCGTAATGCAGGCCGAGGCCGATCACGCCCGCCACCAGCGGCGAGAGCAGGATGCCGATGTCGGGCAGTACGAAGAAGATGAAATAGAGCTGCACCAGAAGCGGGGTGCCTCGGATGAACTCGGCAAGGAAGCCGACGGTGCGCGACAAAAGCCGGTTCGGCGAGCGCCGCGCCAGCGCAATTCCCAGCCCGACGATTGCCGCCAGGACCGAGCCGAGCAGCGTGGCCAGGATGGTGATCTTCACGCCGTCAACAAGCGTCGGAAAGATCTCTCGGACGAAGTTCCAGTCCCATTCCATCAGACGCGCACTCCGTCGAGGCCGCGCGCCATGCGGCGTTCAAGCCCGCGCACGCCCCATGAAATGACGCACGCCATGGCGAAATAGAGGATCAGGATGGTGGTGAACGGCACCAGCGTGTTTCCGGTCTGGGCGCGCACCACCTGCGCCTGGAACGTCATGTCGGTCAGCGAAATCAGCGACACCACCGCCGTCGCCTTCAGAAGCTCGATGGCATTGTTGCCGAAGGTCGGCAGCATCACCAGCAGCGCCTGCGGCAGGATGATGTGGCGCATGCATTGCCAGCGGCCAAGATTGAGCGCGGTGCAGGCCTCGTACTGCTCGCGGCCGACCGATTTTATCGCGCCGCGCACCACTTCCGCACCGTAGGCGCCGACATTAAGCCCCAGCGCCAGAATGCCGGCCTGTAGCGGCGTCAGCGAGATGCCGAAGAAGGGCAGCACGAAATAGGCCCAGAACAACTGCACGAAGATCGAGGTGCCGCGGAAGAATTCGATATAGGCGGTGGCCAGCGCACGCACCGCGAAGAAGCGCGACAGCCGGCCAAGCCCTGCCAGGAACGCCATGACCAGCGCCAGCGCCGACCCCATCACGGTGAGCTGGATGGTGACCAGCGCGCCGTCGAGGATCAGTCCTATATAGCCGGACCAGTCGATCATGGAGGGGATTTGCTTTCCGGTTTTGACGTTAGGGGGTGAGATCGCCGCTGCTGTCTTCTCCCCGTTCACGGGGAGAAGATGCCGGCAGGCAGATGAGGGGCGGCGGGAACCGACGAGAGTAGGCGCCGCCCCTCATCCAGCCCTTCGGAGCGGTTTTTACTGCGCCGCGCAGAGCTTTTCGCGCGAGGTCGACATCGCCGCCGCGGCCGAGAAGCCGTAGGGCTCGATGATCTTGGCGAACTCGCCCGATTCCTTCATCTTGGCGAGTTCCACGTCGTAGGCGTCGCGCAGGGCTTCGTCGCCCTTCCTGAAGGCGGCGCCATCGCAATAGACCGGCGCGCCCTGGACCGGGGCGACCACTTCGAGGTTCGGGTCGTTGGCCTTGCTGGCCAGATCGTTGATCGACAGGACCGGCAGCGAATAGACGTCGACGCGACCGTCCTGCAGCATCTTCAGGCCGCTCTGGCCGTCCGGCACGACGATTACCCGCTCGCGCGGCACGCCGGCTTCGAGCGCCAGCTTCTCCTCGGTGCCGCCGCCCGGCGCGCCAATCGTGCCCGTCGGATCCTTGGCGATGTCGGCGAAGCTCTGGAAGCCCTTCGGGTTGCCCTTCTTGAGCAGGAAGGCTTCAGCGTCGCACAGCACCGGCTCGGAATAGGCGACGGCGGCGCAACGCTCCGGCTTCATGAACAGGCCGGCGGTGACGACGTCGTGGCGTCCGGCCTGCAGGCCGGGGATCATCGCGCCATATTCCGAGATCGAGGCGACGATTTCCGGAACGCCGAGCTTCTGGAAAATCACGCGCGCCACATCAGGAGCGGCGCCCGAGACCTTGCCGTCGGCGCCGACCGCCGTGAAGGGCGGCTCGTTGGCGATGGCCACGCGGGCAAAACCCTGCGCCTTCAGTTCCTCGAGCTTGTTTTCGTCGGCAACGCTCGACCCGGATGCGACGAATGCCGCCAAGATGGCCGCGGCCGCCACGCCGGCGGTGCCGGCCAGAATTGCTATCTTTTTCACTGTTCCCAACTCCATGGTTTTCTTGTGGTTCACTGCTTGCGGCGAACTCGCCGCCCCATTGCGGTCAGACCCGATGTCCGGCCGCGATGATCTTTTTCAGGAAGGTCTGTGTGCGCTCCTGCTTCGGATGCCTGAATATGTCATCGGGCTTGCCCTCCTCGACGATCCTGCCGCGGTCGAAGAACAGGATCCGGTCGGCGAAATCGTGGGCGAAGCCCATCTCGTGGGTGACGAGCAGCATGGTCATGTCTGTTTCGTCCGCCAGCTTGCGCATGACGTTCAGCACTTCCTCGACCAGTTCCGGGTCGAGCGCCGAGGTCACCTCGTCGAACAGCATGATCTTGGGCGACAGCGCCAGAGCGCGGGCGATGGCGACACGCTGCTTTTGCCCCCCGGAAAGCTGCGCCGGCATGGCCTTTGCCTTGTCGGCCATGCCGACCATGTCGAGGAGTTCCATCGCCCGCTTCTCGGCCGCGGCGCGCGGCATGCCTTTGGTCAGCATCGGCGCCAGGGTGACGTTGTCGAGCACGCATTTGTGCGGAAACAGGTTGAAGAGCTGGAAAACCATGCCGATCTTCTGGCGCATCCTGGTCAGATGACGCTCATCCGCCGGCAGCAACTGGCCGTTGCGCTCCACGTGATAGAGCTGTTCGCCGTCGATTTGGATGTGGCCGTCGTCGATGAGCTCCAGCGTCATCAGGATGCGCAGGATGGTCGTCTTGCCAGATCCGGACGGGCCGATCAGCGCCAGTTTTTCGCCCGGCATCACTTCCATCGACAGGCCGTCCAGCACCTTGAAAGAGCCGAAGCTCTTGGAAATGCTATCTATTTTGATGATGGGCGCAGGCATGCGTTTCCCCGTCGGAGGGCCGATTGCCCCGACGATGGGGAAGTTACAAAATCATGTCAATTGCGAAAATAAAATCATGACAATTATTTAGCGAAACCGCCCCGATCCTGCCCGATCAGTTCCTCCACCGGCAGGGCCGTCTCCTCCTTCACCGTCTTGGTGACGATGTAAGTGAAGTAGCGGTCGATGCCGATCTCGCGCTCGAGCAGGCCGTCGACCAGCCGCTGATAGGCGTCGATGTCGCGCGCCATTACCTTCAGTACATAATCGACGCCGCCGCCGACCGACCAGCAGGCGACGATCTCGGGGATGTCGCGTATGGCGCGCTCGAAACGGTCGAAATCGGCCTGCCTGTGCGCGCCGAGCGTCACCTCCATCAGCACGGTGGCGACCGGCGCGATCTGGCGTATGGAGATCCTGGCGTGGTAGCCGCTGACGATACCGGCCTTTTCCAGTTTTCTGAGCCGCATCCAGCACGGCGTCGGCGACAGGCCGACGCGTTCGGCCAGCGCCAGCTTGGTGATGCGCCCGTCGCGCTGGATCGCGTCGAGGATGCGCAGGTCGATCGGGTCGAGCTTCATGCCGGACATGGACGGGAGAATTGTCATGCGCCAAGCATGATCCCGCATTTTTTCGATTGTCAATTGCACTGATTCTGATCTCTTATGAGTCATGACATTGTGGCGCCCCGATCCGGACCTCATCAGACGCCCCGCCTATCTCTCGCTCGCCGAGCAGATCGCGCGGGCGATCCATGACGGCCGGCTGGAAAGCGGCGCGCGGCTGCCGACCCACCGGCGCATGGCCGACGATCTGAAGCTGTCGGTGCAGACGGTCAGCCGCGCCTATGAGGAACTGATCCGGCGCGGGCTGATCTCCGGCGAGATCGGCCGCGGCAGCTTCGTGCAGACGCGCCGCCGCGAACCGGATCCGCCCTACCTGCCGGAGCGGCTGGGCGAGGTCATCGACCTCTCGATCCTGAAGCCGGTCTGCGAGCCGATGCATCTCGACAGGATAAAGCGGGCGCTGGGCTGGCTGGCGGAAAACCTGCCGGCGAGTTCGGCGCTGTCGTTCCGGCCGAATGTCGTTTTCCCGCGCCACAGGGCGGTGGCGGTGGAGTGGCTGAAGGCCTGCGGCTTGAGCATTTCGCCGCAGAACATCAGCCTCACCAACGGCGCCACGGCCGGCATGACGGTCGCCCTGATGAGCGTCGCTCCACCCGGCTCAACGGTGGCGACCGAGGCGATCGGCCATCATACGTTGATCCCGCTCGCCACCTATCTCGGCTTCAACCTAGAAGGGCTGGCGATCGACGACCAGGGCATGGTCCCCGAAGCGCTTGACGCGGCCTGCCGGGAATCGCCTATCCGCGCGGTTTTCCTGCAGCCTTCGGTCATCAATCCCACCGCGACCCTGATGAGCGCCGAACGGCGCGAGGCGATCGCGGCGGTGGCGCGCAAGCACGATCTGGCGATCATCGAAAACGACGTGCTCGGCCCGCTGGTCGAGAAGAGGCCGCCGCCGGTGGCGGCTTTTGCGCCGGAACGCACGCTCTACGTCACCAGCTTCACCAAGATCGTGCTTCCGGGCCTGCGCATCGGCTATCTCGCCGCGCCCGACCGTTATGTCGCGGCGGTCGCGAACCGCCATCTCGTCTCGAACTGGATGGCGACGCCGATAATGGCCGAAATCGCCACCAAATGGGTAGCGGACGGCACCGCCATGGAACTGGTCGAGTGGCAGCGCGAGGCGTTGAAACGTCGGCACGCCATCGCCGCCGAACTGTTTGCGAACGTGCCTTATCGCGCACACCGCGACGGCCTGCATGTCTGGCTGCCGCTGAGCGGCGAGCGCTCGGAAGAGGGTTTTGTCGCCCAGGCGAGGCTGCAGGGCGTGGCGATCGCGCCGGGCGCTTCGTTCAAAATTTCGCAGGACGAATGGCGGCCGGCGGTGCGCATCTCGCTCGGCTCGACGACGGAAGGCGAGCTTCGCGCCGGCCTCGGAGTGGTCGCGAAGCTGCTTCTCGGCGACCCGGAACACCTGCTTCTGGCGATCTGAATTCCCACCTGCGGGGATAAAATCGAGCGATCTTCAGAATCTGAAACGGATTTTCTCTCGTGATTTCAGCGCTGTAGCGCGAAATCAGGACAATTCGCTATGCGAAATTTGTTCACAATGCCCTTCGTCCTGCACTCTCAGGCCGAAATAGCTGAAAATTTGCGTTCCCTTGCGGCATATGCGATAAGTGACCAACTAAGTGGTCAGGAGCAATGTCATGACGACGATCAGCCTAGCCGAGGCAAAGGCCAAGCTCAGCGAACTCGTCGAACGCGCAGCGGCTGGCGAAACGGTAGAGATCACCAAGCGCGGCAAGCCGGTGGCTCGCATTGTCGCGCCGAGCCAGGAGCGAAAGCCAATCAGAGCCGCTGACTTGCGTTCCATTACCGAGAAGATGACGATGCAGAAAGAGTCGGCCGGCGATTTCATGCGCTGGTTGCGCGACACTGACCGTTACTAAATTGCTCTACATCGACACATCCCTATTGGTATCGTCGCTGACGAGGGAGCCCGACTCGCCGCGTATCCAGGTGTGGTTGGAACGCGAGACCGCCGACGGCGGGCTCATCAGTTGGCTTGTCGAGACCGAGTTCTCCGCCGCGCTTTCCGTAAAACTCCGCAGGGGCGACATCGACCGAGCCGGGCGTACCGCTGCGAGGCAAGGCTTCGTCGACCTCATCGCGGTGGCGCTGGCAAGTGTTCCTGTTGAGCGGCATCACTACCAATTGGCGGCGAATTTCGCCGATCGTCATTCGCTGGGACTCCGCGCGGCCGACGCCTTGCATCTCGCCATCGCGTATGACAACGGCGCCACACTTTGCACGCTCGACCGGCGATTGTCCGAAGCCGGTCCGGAAGTCGGTGTCGACACGATTCTTGTTTGATGGTTGAGAGTACCGACGTCAGGAATTCTCTTCCTCTCCGGACTGTATGAGAGAATCTCTCTTTACGCGCCCCCGCCAACAGCCTCTTTCTCCATTATTCCTTGCTAGATTCGGCCTTGATCCCAACCAGCGAGGCCCTTCCATGTCCGCGCATTTCGCACGATCGCACCGACCCGACGCTCTCGACCGGCTTTCCGACCGCCGGCTGCTGCGCGAACTCGCCTATGTCGACGGGCACTGGACGGCGGGCGAGGCCGGCCACGGCTTTGCCGTCACCGATCCTGCCAGCAGCGAAACCGTCGCCTGGGTGGCGTCGCTTGACGCCGGACAGACCTCGGCCGCGATAGACGCGGCGGCCATGGCCTTTCCGAAATGGAAGGCGCTGCTGCCGCAGCAGCGTTCGGCCGTGCTGCGAAAATGGTTCGAGCTGATCGTCGCCGCGAGGGAAGACCTGGCGCTGCTGATGACGCTGGAGCAGGGCAAGCCACTGGCGGAATCTCGCGGCGAGATCGATTACGCCGTCTCCTTCGTCGAATGGTATGCCGAGGAAGCGAAACGCCTCAATGCCGAGAGCGTGACCAGCCACCTTCCCGGCGCGGAAATGATGGTGCGGCGCGAGCCGCTTGGCGTCGTCGGCGTGGTGACGCCGTGGAATTTTCCCTCCGCCATGCTGACCCGCAAGGCCGCCGCGGCGCTGGCCGCCGGATGCACCATCGTCGCCCACCCCTCCTCCGAGACGCCGCTGTCGGCGCTGGCGCTGGCCGAACTGGGCGAGCGCGCCGGCCTGCCGGCGGGCGTGTTCAACATCGTCACTGGCGACGCCGCGACGATTGTCGGCAGAATGTGCGAGGACGCCCGCGTGCGCGCGCTCTCCTTCACCGGCTCGACCGAGATCGGCCGGCTGATCGCGGCGCAATGCGCGCCGACCATGAAGCGGCTGGTGATGGAGCTTGGCGGGCATGCGCCGCTCATAATTTTTGATGACGCCGATCTCGAGCGTGCGGTGAAGATCGCCGTCGACGCCAAATTCGCCACCTCCGGCCAGGATTGCCTCGCCGCCAACCGCATCTACGTGCAGCGCGGCATCTACGGCAAATTCTGCGAGGCCTATGCCAAGCGCATTGCCATGCTGAATGTCGGGCATGGTCTCATGGAAGACGCCGATATCGGCCCGCTGATGCACGAGCGCGCGGTCGTCAAAGTCGAGGAGCAGGTCGCCGACGCCATCGAGCGCGGCGCCCGGCTTGTTACCGGCGGCAAGCGGCATCCGGCCGGAAAGCTGTTCTTCCAGCCGACGCTGCTCGCCGATGTCGGCGACGATGCGCTGATCATGCGAGAGGAGACGTTCGGCCCTGTCGCGGCGGTGACGCCTTTTGACACGGAGGCGGAGGTTGTCGCCCGCGCCAACGACACCGAATACGGCCTCGTCGCCTACGTCGTGACCGAGAACGGCGCGCGCCAGTTGCGCATGGGCCGGGCGCTGGACTACGGCATGGTGGCGATCAACCGCGTGAAGATCACCGGCGCGCCGATCCCCTTCGGTGGGGTCAAGCAGTCCGGCATCGGCCGCGAAGGCTCGCGGCATGGGCTGGAGGCGTTTACCGATCTGAAGTATCTGTGCCTGGATGCGGCGTGAGATTGGCTGCTCTGCTGATGTATTCTTCCCGCTTCGCCCCCTCCACCACGCTTCGCGTGGTCCCCCTCCCCCGCTTCGCAGGTGAGGAACCGGCGTGGCCGCTGATCCTCCCCCGTTTGCAGGGGAGGGGGACCGCCGAGGGCGGTGGAGGGGGCGCTAGACATATACATCAGGGATGCTGAAGCGCCCTTCCCTACAATGAACTGGAGTACCTGACATGCTCGACCGCTCGAACGAACTTTCCGCCTGGGATCGCGATCACTTCTTCCATCCCTCGACCCATATGGGAACGCACGCGCGCGGGGAGTCGCCGACGCGGGTTATCGCGGGCGGCGAAGGCGTCTACATCACGGACACCAACGGCCGCACGAGTCTCGACGCCTTTGCCGGACTCTACTGCGTCAATGTCGGCTACGGCCGCCAGAAGATCGCCGACGCGATCGCCGAACAGGCGAAGAACCTCGCCTATTACCATGCCTATGTCGGCCACGGCACCGAAGCCTCGATCACGCTTTCCAAGATGATCATCGACCGCGCGCCGCAAGGCATGTCGAGGGTCTATTTCGGCCTGTCCGGCTCGGACGCCAACGAAACCAACATCAAGCTGATCTGGTACTACAACAACGTGCTCGGCCGGCCGGAGAAGAAGAAGATCATCTCGCGCTGGCGCGGCTATCACGGTTCGGGCGTGATGACCGGATCGCTGACCGGCCTCGACCTTTTCCACAACGCCTTCGACCTGCCGCGCGCGCCCATCCTGCACACCGAAGCGCCTTATTATTTCCGCCGCGCCGACCGCTCCATGAGCGAGGAGCAGTTTTCGCAGCATTGCGCGGACAAGCTCGAGGAGATGATCCTGGCTGAAGGACCGGAGACCGTCGCCGCCTTCATCGGCGAGCCGATCCTGGGCACCGGCGGCATCGTGCCGCCGCCCGCCGGCTATTGGGAAAAGATCCAGGCGGTGCTGAAGAAGTACGACGTGCTGCTGGTCGCCGACGAGGTCGTCACCGGCTTCGGCCGGCTCGGCACCATGTTCGGCTCCGACCATTACGGCATGAAGCCGGACCTGATCACCATCGCCAAGGGTCTGACCTCGGCCTACGCGCCGCTGTCGGGCGTCATCGTAGGCGAGAAGATGTGGCAGGGGCTGGTGCAGGGATCGGACCAACTCGGCTCGCTTGGCCATGGCTGGACCTATTCGGCGCATCCGATCTGCGTGGCGGCCGGCGTCGCCAATCTGGAACTGATCGACGAGATGGACCTGGTGAAGAACGCCGGCGAGACGGGGACGTACTTCCGCGCCGAGTTGCAGAAAGCCGTCGGCGGCCACAAGAATGTCGGCGAGGTCCGCGGCGACGGGCTGATGGCGGCGGTGGAATTCGTCGCCGACCGCGACGACCGCGTTTTCTTCGATCCATCGCAGAAGATCGGCCCACAGGTGGCGGCGGCGCTCGCCGAGCGCGGTGTCATCGGCCGCGCCATGCCGCAGGGCGATATTCTCGGCTTCGCTCCGCCGCTGTGCCTCACGAAGGAAGAGGCGGATGTGGTGGTCGCCAAGACTGCGGACGCGGTGAAGGCTGTGTTTGCGGGCGTCTAGTTCTGCCACGCCCCCTCTCCGTCTCGCTACGCTCGCCACCTCTCCCCCGCATAGCGGGGGCGAGGAACCGAACTCGCGACTGGCGCGTCGCTTCAGAACTCGGGTTCCTCGCCCCACGAAGTGGGGAGAGGTGTCGAGCGAAGCGAGACGGAGAGGGGTTTTGTTCTACAGACCAGAGTAAAAATATCATGCCACTCAACCCCTCCCTCCCCTCCACAATGGCCGCCATTCTCCTCACCGGGCATGGCGGGCTCGACAAACTTCAATACCGCACTGACGTCCCCGTCCCCTCGCCCGCCCCCGGCGAGGTGCTGGTCGAGGTGACCGCATGCGGCATGAACAACACCGACGTCTGGGTGCGACAGGGCGCGTATGGCACGGAAGAGGACGCGGCGGCGGTTTCGACCTGGCGGCGGCAGGGCAACACGCTGACTTTTCCGCGCATCCAGGGCGCCGATACGGTCGGCCGCATCGTCGCGGTCGGCGACGGCGTGCCGGAGAGCCGCATCGGCGAGCGGGTGATGGTCGATTTCTCGATCTACAACCGCGAGGACGATTCTCTCGCCGACATCGACTATATGGGCCACGGCCGCGACGGCGGTTACGCCGAATACCAGGCGCTGCCGGCCGAGAACGCGCATATCGTGCGCGCCGATCTCTCCGATGTCGAGCTCGCCACCTTCTGCTGCGCCTATTTGACCGGCGAGCAGATGCTGGAGCGCGCCGGCCTGAAGGCCGGAGAGCGCGTGCTGGTGACCGGCGCTTCGGGCGGCGTCGGTTCCGGCATCGTCCAGCTTGCCCGCGCGCGCGGCGCGATCCCCTATGCGATCGTCGGCCCCGGCAAGGAACAGGCGGTGAAGGATATCGGAGCGGAAGCGGTCATCACGCGCGGTGTCCCCGATCTTCTCGCGGCGGTGAACGAGGCGACGGCTGGACAAGCCATCGACGTGGTCGCAGATCTGGTCGGCGGCGCGATGTTCAACGATCTGCTGCGCATCCTGCGTCCCGAGGGGCGCTCCACGACGGCCGGCGCGATCGCCGGGCCGGTGGTGCAGCTCGATTTGCGGACGATGTACCTGAAGCAGCTGCAACTGCATGGGTCTTCGCAAGGCACTCGCGCGGACTTCCGCCGTATCGTCCGCTACATCGAGGAAGGCAAGATCAGGCCGCTGGTCGGCGGCGTCTATAGACTGTCGGAATTCCACCGCGCGCAGACGGATTTCATGGCCAAGGATTTTGTGGGCAAGCTTGTGGTGGTTCCCGATAGCAAGATGTCCTGACCGTCAGGCGGTTTTCGCGCGGATAAGGAATTCGGCGGCTGCCGCGACGAGTTCCGCCACGGGACGAGTGCCGTCGAGGTTCAGTGCGGCCTCGTCCCCTGCCGGCGGTTCGAGTGTGGCGAATTGGCTGTCGACCAGCGTGGCCGGCATGAAATGGCCCTTGCGGCGGCCGACGCGCTGCCTCGCCGTTTCCCGGTCGATCGCAAGATGGATGAAGACGAGGCCCGGGCAAATCCGCCGCAGGCGGTCGCGATAGGCCCGCTTCAGCGCCGAGCAGGCGGCGACGCCGCCGCTTCCGGCGCGCGCGGCTTCGCTCAATTGCGCGCCGACCGCGTCGAGCCAGCCCGCGCGATGCGCGTCGGTCAGCGGCTGGCCGCCGGCCATGCGCGCGACGTTTTCCGGTGGATGCAGCCCGTCGCCTTCGATGAAGCGGCAGCCCAGCGCTTCCGCGAGGCCAGAGCCGACCACCGACTTGCCGCAGCCGGCGACGCCCATCACCACGACGACCGGCACAAGGCCGGCCGAGCCCGCCTGGTCGGGTTCCGGCTTCATTTCCATAGTTGAACTCACCTGCTGGCCGGCGCGCGCCCGTAGAGCAGCAGCATGCCGATGATGACGACACCGTAGATCACCTGGCGTCCCGCTTCGGGCATCTGCATAACCGACAGGATCGACTGCAGCAAGGTGATGAGGATGACGCCGGCGACCGTGCCGAGGTAGGAGCCGCGGCCGCCCAGGATCGAGGTGCCGCCGAGCACGACGGCGGCGATGGCCGGCAGCAGGTAGGCGTCGCCCATGGCCTGCGCCGCCTTGGATGCGTATCCGGCAAGCAACACGCCGCCGAAGGCCGAGAGCCCGCCGGAGACGGCGAAGGCGATCATGACGATGCGCCGCGTGTCGACGCCGGAGAGATAAGCGGCGCGCTCGCGGTTGCCGATGGCGTAGACGGCGCGGCCGAATGTCGTGCGGGTCAGGACGAACACCATGGCCGCGCCGACGATGGCCCATACCACGACGGCGTTGGGCACGCCGGGCAAAAGGAAGCCGGTGGCGAGCCAGCGCATGGCCGCCGAGGCGGAATCCTGGGGCGAGAAGCCGCCCGTATGCACAACCATCAGCCCTTGCGCGACGGCGTTGGTGGCGAGCGTGATGATCATGGAGGGGATGCGCAGATAGGCGACGCCGATGCCGTTGACCAAGCCGATCAGGACGCCGCAGGCGATGCCGAACGGGATGGCCAGCACCATGCCGGCCGTGCCGTGCGCGGCCGCAGCGCAGGCCATCATCGCCCCGACCGCGACCACCCAGGGGACGGAAAGGTCGATCTGGCCGAGCAGGATGACGAGCATCATGCCCGATGCGATGACGCCGAGGAAGGAGGCCACCTTGAGCTGCTGCAGCAGATATTCCGGCGACAGGAAACTCGTCGAATAGAGGCTGCCGAAAATCAGCAGCAGGATGATGCAGGCAAAGGCGGTGGCGACCGCCGGGTCGGCGCGGCGCAGGAAGCCGGGCATATGGCTGGCGATGCGGGGTGTCGTCGTGTCGCTCACCCGAACCACCCCAGCCGGTTCTTGCCCCGGAACAGCGCGAATGCGCCCATGCTGACCGCCACGAGCAGCACCCCGCCCTGGAACAGCGGCTGCCACAGCGGATCGAAATCGAAGACGAACAGCAGATCGCCGATGGTGCGGAAGGCGAACGCCCCGAAGATCGCGCCGATGGCGCTGCCCTTGCCGCCGAACAGGGCTACGCCGCCGAGCACGACGGCGGCGATGGAAAACAGCGTATAGGCATTGCCGCTCGCAAGCGCCGCCTCGCCCGTATAGGTGAAGAAGGTCAGGAACAGGCCGCCGATCGAGGCGAGCAGGCCGCCAAGCGTGTAGGCGATGAATTTGGCGCGCCGGATCGGCACGCCCGACATATACGCTGCGACGTCGGAGGAGCCGGCGGCATAGGCGGCGCGGCCGGTCACGGAGCGCCTGAACGGGATCCAGACAACCAGAACCACGGCGACCAGTGTGACCAGGCTCGCCGGCACCACGCCGAAAAGGCGGCCGGTCAGCGCGTCGGCCAGATCCTCATTGACGGAACCGCCGGGAAACGGCCGCAGCATCAGCGCGATGCCGAAATAGACGGCGCCGGTGGCGATAGTGGTGACGATCGGCTGAAGCCTGCCGTAGATGACGATGGCGCCGTTGATGGCGCCGCAGAGTAGGCCGACGAGAAGCACCGCCGCGACGCCGAGAGCGGTTTCCATCGGCGTTCCGACGACCAGCCAAGAGGCCAGGCAGTTCGTCAGGATGAAGATCATCCCGACGGAAAGATCGATGCCTGCGGTGATGACCACCAGCGTCTGCGCCATCGCCACGAAGGCGAGCAGCACGCCCTTGTTGGAGGCGGTCTGGACCACATTGGCGGTCAGCCCGGCGGGATGGTTCGCGGTGTAGAGGATGAACATCGCGACGAAGATGCCGAACGCGAGCAGCGTGCCGCGCTGTTCCGCCGCCCAGTAGCGCCAATCCTTCATGCCGCCGTCTCCGCACAATGAAGCCGACCAGTCCTAAAAAAACTCTCGTAATTGGGATTTAATGGGGGTACAATAATTTTGTGGATAAGCCGCGTCGGTTCACTTTCGATCCGTTGAAGAACCGTCGCAACGTAGCGGAGCGCGGCATCGACTTTGTGCAGGCCAAGGGATTTGATTTTTCCACTGCGATCGTAGCGACGGACGACCGCAAGGACTACGGCGAAGTGCGCGAAGTTGCGGCCGGCTTTGTCGGGCAGCGCCTGCACATCATTGTCTTCACGATGAGAGGCGGTGTTTGCCACATCATCTCGCTTCGCAAAGCCAACAAACGAGAGATCAAAACCTATGTCCAAAAAACAACCGGACTGGAAAGAGGCGGCGCGTAAGGCGCTCGCAAACCTCGACGAAATAAGCGATGCCGAAGACGCATCGATAAGCGCTGATGCGTTGGCCGATCCGGACAACCCGCCGGCGGACGATCTCCTGCGCAGAAGAGGACGCCCTGTGAGCCCTAACCGCAAGCGCGCGATCAAGCTACGGATCGATCCGGATGTGATCGACCGATTCCGGCAAAGCGGGCCTGGATGGCAGAGCCGGATGAACGACGTGTTGCGCAAGGCGGTCGGGCTATAATTACTCATGCGCCCGCTCCCGCAGCCATGCCGACTTCTCCGCCCTTGATGTTGAGCGCGCTGGCGATCAGCGCCCGTTCGGTGATCTCCTCTCCGGCCAGTTCGCGCTTGATGGCTCCGTCATAGAGCACCAGCACGCGGTCGCAGCAGCCGATCAGTTCGTCATAGTCAGTGGAATAGAAGATGATCGCGGCGCCGGCATCGGCGAGCTGGCGCAGCAACTGGTAAAGTTCCTGCTTGGTGCCGACATCGATGCCGCGCGTCGGGTCGTTGAGCAGGATGATGCGCGGCTTGCGCATCAGCCATTTGGCGATCACCACCTTCTGCTGGTTGCCGCCCGAAAGCGCGCCGACGGGAATGTCGACGCCCGCCGTGCGGATGGCGAGCAGGCGGACCATCTCGTCGATCAGCCGTTGCTCGGCGGCGCGGTCGATCACGCCGCCGCTGGAGATGCGGTCGAGAGCGGCGAAGGAAAGGTTCTCGCGCACGGTCATCGGCAGCATCAGGCCTTCGGTCTTGCGGTCCTCCGGGATCAGCGCCATGCCGATGCCTTCGGCGCGGGCCGCTGCTGGACTGGCGATCGAGGCGGGCCGGCCGTCGACCAGTACCTCGCCCGAAACGCCGCGCAACACGCCGAACAGGGCCAAAAGCAGTTCGCGCTGCCCCTGCCCGTCCAGCCCGCCGAGGCCGATCACCTCGCCCGCCCGGACCGACAGCGATATGTTGCGCAGCCGGCCGTTCCAGCCGAGATTGCGGCATTCCAGCACCGGCGGAAGATCACTGGCGACAGCCGGCGGCTTGGGCGGAAAGATGTGGCTGTATTCGCGGCCGATCATCAGTTCGACGACTTCATTGTCGGACTTGCTGCCGGCCTTGTAGGTCGCGACGTTGCGGCCGTTGCGGAACACCGTGCACTCGTCGGCGAGTTCGGCGATCTCGTGCATGCGGTGCGAGATGTAGAGAAGGGCGAGACCTTCCGAGCGCAACCGCTTCAGCACGGCGAACACTTTCGAGACGTCCGCAGCCGTCAGCGCCGAGGTCGCTTCATCGAGGATCAGGATGCGCGGCTTGCGCGCCAGGGCCTTGGCGATTTCCACCATCTGCCGGCGCGAGAGCGGCAGGTCCTTGACCAGCGCCAGGGGATGGATGTCGGCCGCCCCCGCGCGCGCCAGCGCCTCCTCGGCGATCCTGCGCTGCGCCTTGCGGTCGATCATGCCGAACTTCTTCGGCGGATCGGAGATGACGATGTTGTCGGCGACGCTGAGATCGGGGATCAGCGACAGTTCCTGGAAGATGCAGACGATGCCGGCCTTGTTGGCTTCGGCCGGCGAGGCGAAGGAGACCTCGTGGCCGGCCATCGTCATGCGGCCCTCGTCCGGTGCGACGACGCCGGCCATGACCTTTATGAGCGTCGACTTGCCGGCGCCGTTCTCGCCCAGGATGGCGTGGATGCGGCCGGCATGGACCCGAATCTCCGCCTGCTCCAGCGCTCGAACGCCGCCATAGCGTTTCGAGACGCCTTCCATCTGGAAGAGGGATTCACCGCTCATAACGCCTGGCTCCGGTCTTGTGAGTGCGGCGCGCGACCTTGCCTTCTCCCCTTGTGGGAGAAGGTGGATCGGCGCGTAGCGCCGAGACGGATGAGGGGTGTTGGACGGATCGCCACGCTGGAATACCCCTCATCCGACCTCGCTCCGCTCGGCCACCTTCTCCCACAAGGGGAGAAGGCAGGACGGCGTCAGATTACTGGTTCGCTTCCGTCTGGCCCATGATCTCCTGCGCGGTGAAGTTGATGCCGCAGGTCGGGAAGGAATTGCCGACGAAGAAATTGTCGGACTGGTCGGGGAAGTAGTCCTCGTTCTCCTTGAAATTCGGATCCTCGACGATCGCCAGCGGCAGCTTGACCGACTGGGGAACGACATTGCCCTCAAGAGCCGCGATGGCGGTCTTGATGGCGACGGCTACCTGAGCCGGTCCGGTGCCGGCCGAGGAGCACTTCAGGCCGTCGGCCGAGAATTTGGCGCAGAATTTACGGAAGCCGTTCTCGGTCTCAGCGCCGATCGGCACCCAGGGGTGCTTGGCGTCGATCATCGCCTGCACCACGCCGGTGTCGCCGCCCTGCGCGGTGATGCCGTCGAAGGTCTTGTGCACGGCGATGGCGTCGGCGGTCGCCTTCTGGGCGGTCGGGTCGTCCCACTTGCCGAGAACCTCGACCACTTCCCATTTCTTGCCGGACGCTGCGAACGTCTCGTGGATGCCGTTGTGGCGGTCGGTGTCGACCGACGTGCCGGCGACGCCGCGCACTTCGAGCACCTTGCCGCCTTCCGGCAGGTGCTTGATCAGCCAGTCCGCCCACAGCACGCCGAGACCCTTCTGGTCGACATTGACGTTGATGGCGTCCTCGGTGTCGAGAATGTTGTCGAAGGCGACCAGGATGACGCCGGCTTCCTTTGCGCGCTTGATGACGGGCGCGAAGGCTGTCGGGTTCTGGGCATTGACGACGATCGCGTCATAGCCTGAGTCGATGAAGTTGTTGATCGCCGAGATCTGCGCCGGAACGTCCTCGCCGGTAGAGACGACCTTGAACTCCTTGAGCTTGGCCGCGACTTCCGGCTGCGCGGCGTAGGCCTTGGCGGTCTGGATCATCTGGATGCGCCAAGTGTTGGCGATGTAGCCGTTGGCGAGCGCGATCCGGAACGGACCTTCCTTCTTCGGGTATTTCAGAAATTTGGTGTCGGCGGACCACGGCGCAAAGCATTCCGGCTCGGCGGACGGGCCGCTTACGACTTCCGGCTCGGCCATGGCCGTCGTGTTCAACATGACGAGTGCGGTGGCGGCAACGATGCCGCCAAGAACGGTTCTGATCATCGATATTCCTCCCAAATGCTGTTCTGTTTGACTGTAGTCCCGTAGAATCTGGCCTCCTGCAGCGGCTGCGCTCCCATCCGGGAAGCTCTCCTCCAGCCGGCTGCGTTTGACCTGATTTATCCGACAATATCAATTTCACAAGCCGCGCGCCACAGTCAGAAGCGCGAGCTTGCAGCAATTATGGTAGCGCTACCATTTCGCGCTGTAAAGCGGCTTTCCGCGACGTAAGATTTCAGTCAGCGAGCCCGTTTCGTGCTTTCGCGCGGCATCAATTCGAAGCCGATATCGACCATCGGTTGCGGCGGCCTGTCGCCCGAAATCGCCGCCCGGGCCATGCTCACCGCCAGCCTGCCAATTTCGTAGCGATGCGTCCTGACGCTGGTAATCGAAGGAAATGCGGCTTCCATCATCTCGAGGTCGTTGAAGCCGGCAATGCCGACGGCTGAAGGCACGGCGAGCCCAGCGCCGTGGCATTCGAAGAGAACGCCGAGGGCGAGGTCGTCATTGTTGCAGAAGACGGCATCGAGCGCCGGCATCTTCGCCCGTGCCTCGCGAAACAGGTCGCGCCCGAGCGACACGCTCGAGGGCACGGTGGTGGTGGTGACGAGCCGCGGGTCGAATATGCCGGCGTCCTCCATCGCCGCCCTGTAGCCGGCCAGGCGGCGCTTCGAACGCGGGTCCATCCGAGCGCCGATGAAGCCGATATTGCGGTAGCCGGCTTCGGCCAGATGACGGGCCGCCGCCCGGCCGCCCTCGAAATGCGAAAACCCGACCATCATGTCCACGGGGTCGGGACCGGTCTCCATGATCTGGACGACCGGGCAGCCGGCGTTTTCCAGCAAAGCGCGGGCGGCCGGCGTCTGGTCGATGCCGGAGACGATCAGCGCGGACGGACGCTGGCTGAGGAACACCTGCAGCAGACGCTCCTCTTCCAGCCCCGAATAATGCGTATGACCGATCTGGACCTGAAGGTGGCTGTCGCCGAGCCCGTCATAGATGCCGCGCACCACTTCGGCGAAAACACTGTTGGTGAGCGACGGCACCAGCACGCCGATCACATCGGCGCGTGCGGAAGCGAGCGCGCGGGCGTTGCGGTCGGGTACGTAGCCCAGCTCCGCGACGGCGGCGGCGACCAGGCGGCGCAGTTCCGGCGAGACGCGTCCCGGCTCACGCAAAGCCCGCGAAACGGTGATGGCGCCGACGCCGGCGCGAAGCGCCACATCGGCAATTGTCGGGCGGCCGCCGCCACGGCGAGCACGCGGCTTCACCAGTTCTGCGTCGGGCCCGCTCTCATCCTGTGGCATGCCTACCCCGCGACTAGCCAGCCGAGCCTGACCGGCAAGAGCTATGGGGTCGCGCAGCGCCCGCGCCGTGTCAAGCCGCCTCACTCATCGCAGTCGGGTAAGGTCGGCTGCTCGGTTCTCGACGATGGCTTCCATCGAAAAGAAGCCGGTCACCGTGGCCAGGTCGAAATTGGTGATGAGCCGCTGATAAAAGGCGTCGTAGCCGGCCATGCCCCTGGTCACCACCTTGACGAGATAATCCCAATCGCCGCCGATCCGGTAGAAGTCGATGACTTCGGGCAGGCGTTCGACGTGTTTTCGGAAACTGTCGGCCCACTCCTTCGAGTGATGGCGGGTGCGGATCATCACGAAAACGGTGAGGTCGAGACCGAGCGCCGCCAGATCGATATTGGTGCGCGAGCCGAGGACGAGGCCGCTGGCTTTCAGCCGCTGCAGCCTGCGCCAGCAGGCGTTCTGGGACAGGCCGACGCGGTCCGCCAGATCCCGCTGCGAGAGGGTTGCGTCTTTTTGCAGGCAGGTCAGAATCTTCAGATCAAAGCTATCGATGTTTTCCATTTTTTCGATCATGTGACACAAGACATCCGCCAAGTCGCAGAATTTCGGTAAAGTTTCAACCCGCCTGCTGCGGTATTCTCACCGGCATAGTTCGCTGGAGGTTTGCCATGCCTACGATACGCCGCGAAACCGCCGCCGATCCGGGTTTGCTCCGGCAATTTCGGGTGGCGCTTTCTTCGGGCGACGTAATCGAACGACTGCGGGCCGGCCTGATCGGCAACGATGCCATGATCGACGGGCCGTTCGGGCTGAAGCCCCTTGTCTATGCCGACTACGTGGCCTCGGGCCGGGCGCTGATGCAGGTCGAGGAGTTCGTGCTGGCAAGGGTCCTGCCCTTCTACGCCAACAGCCATACCGAGGCGTCCTACTGCGGCGGCTTCATGACCAGGCTGCGGCGCGAGGCCCGCGCCGCGATCGGCGAGTGCTGCGGCGCAACGGACGAGCACGCCGTGATCTTCGCGGGATCGGGAGCGACGGCCGGCCTCAACCGGCTGGTCTCGCTGCTCGGCGTGACCGAAGCAGTGGCTTCCGGCAGGCTGGCCCGCATCATCATCGGCCCCTACGAGCATCATTCGAACATACTGCCCTGGCGCGAAAGCGGCGCGGAAGTGATCGAGATCGCCGAAGACCCGTCCGGCGGCCCGGATCTCGCGGCGCTCGGCGCGGCGTTGCGCGATGCCAGCGGCATCGACTGCGTGATCTGCGCCTTCTCCGCCGCATCCAACGTGACTGGCATCGTAACCGACGTCGCCGCGGTGACGCGCATGGTCAAGGCGGCGGGCGCCAGGATGGTCTGGGACTATGCGGGCGCAGGCCCCTACCTGCCCATATCCATGTCTCCCGCGGCGAACGCCGAGATCGACGCTATCGTGGTGTCGCCGCACAAATTCATCGGCGGTCCAGGAGCGTCGGGCGTTCTGATCGTGCGGCGCGACGCGGTGGCGGCGACGAAGCCGTCCTGGCCCGGCGGCGGGACGGTGCGGTTCGTCTCACCCACGGCCCATGATTACAGCGACAGAATCGAGGCGCGCGAGGAAGCCGGAACGCCCAATGTCGTCGGCGACATCCGCGCGGCTCTGGCTTTCCTGGTCAAGGACGCCATCGGCGCGGAGGCCATGCAAAACCGCAATGCCGACCTCACCCGGCGCGCGACGGCGGCATGGAGAGAGGTGGAGCAGATCGAACTGCTCGGCTGCCGGGCGGCGCCAAAACTGCCGATCTTTTCCTTCAGGGTGCGGGACGGGAATGGCGGCTATGTGCATCAGCAGTTGGTGACGCGCATGCTGAGCGATCGCTTCGGCATCCAGGCGCGGGGCGGCTGCGCATGCGCCGGCCCATACGTGCACCGCCTGCTTTCGATCGATGATGCGGAATCCGAGAGGATGCGGTGGGCGATCCTGGCCGGCGAGGAGATGGAGAAGCCGGGCTTCATCCGTCTCAATTTCAGCGTTCTCCTGCCCGACGACAAGGTGAAGTTCATCCTGGACGCCGTCGCCGAACTAGCCCGCGATGCGGGACAGTTCGTTCCGCGCTATGATGTCGACGCCGGCCGGGCGATCTTCTTTCCGCACGCGGCCTGACGGGGTGGAGATTCCAGATGCAAAGACCCGACGTCGCCGGCTTCTACGATCCCCGCACCTGCTCGATCCAGTACGTGGTCAGCGATCCGCGAACGCGCAAATGCGCTATTGTCGATCCCGTCCTCGACTTCGACGAGAAATCGGGTTCGACGGCGACGCACAATGCAGACCGGCTGCTCGACTTCGTGCGGTCACAGGATCTTGACCTGCAGTGGATCCTCGACACGCATCCGCATGCGGATCATTTCTCGGCGGCGAGCTATCTGAAGTCCAGAACCGGCGCCCCGACTGCCATCGGCGCGCGGATCGTCGACGTCCAGAAGCTCTGGGCGGGGATATACAACTGGCCGGAACTGCCCACCGACGGTTCGCAATGGGACCGGCTGTTCGCCAACGGCGAGACCTTCCGGATCGGCGACATCGACACGCGGGTTCTGCATTCGCCGGGCCATACGCTGGCCTCGATCACCTATGTCGCGGGCGATGCGGCCTTCGTGCATGACACGATTTTCATGCCGGACAGCGGGACCGCGCGCGCAGACTTTCCCGGCGGCAGCGCCAGGGCGCTGTGGGCGAGCATACAGGAAATCCTGGCGCTCGACGGCGAGACGCGGGTGTTCGTCGGCCATGATTACCCCGACGGGCGCGAGCCGCGCTGGGAAAGCACCGTCGCGGAAGAGAAGGAGCGAAACACGCACCTGACGCGCTACCCCAGCGAGGAGGCGTTCGTGGCGTTCCGCAACGAGCGCGACGGCACGCTGGCAATGCCGAAGCTGATCCTGCATGCGCTGCAGGTCAACATCAATGGCGGCCGCCTCCCCGAGCCGGAGGCGAACGGCAAGCGCTATCTCAAATTCCCGATCGACGCGCTCTCCGGCGCCGCCTGGGGCTGACAAGGGGCGCTCAACAAGCTGCGCGGCCCCCAATACTGAATCCGCTATCACGAAAAGGGCATGTTCGACCGACAGGTTCTTGTGCCGGCCCGCGCGATCTGATTCTCTTGGGTTACTCCGATTCGGGCCGGGGCACGCACAGGACCGGATGGCATGACGAACACCAACAAACCCGAATTCACCGAAATGAAGCCGAAGCTGACGGTCGTCGGGGTCGGCGGCGGGGGCGGCAACGCGGTCAACAACATGATCGCGGAACGCCTGGAAGGCACCGAGTTCGTGGTTGCGAACACCGACGCCCAGGCGCTCACAATGTCGAAGGCGCCGAGGCTGATCCAGCTGGGCTCGCTCGTGACCGAGGGACTGGGCGCCGGGTCGTTGCCGGAGATCGGCCAGGCAGCCGCCGAAGAATCGATCGACGAGATCATGGACCAGCTTTCGGGCACGCATATGTGCTTCGTGACTGCCGGCATGGGCGGCGGCACGGGTACGGGCGCGGCGCCGGTGATCGCGAAGGCGGCGCGGGAAGCCGGCATCCTGACGGTAGCCGTCGTCACCAAGCCCTTCGTGTTCGAAGGCAAGCGCCGCATGCAGATGGCCGAACAGGGCATCGAGCTTCTGCGCGAATACGCCGATACGGTCATCGTCATCCCGAACCAGAACCTGTTCAGGGTCGCGACCGCCAGCACGACCTTCGAGAACGCCTTCGCCATTGCCGACCGGGTTCTCTTTTCCGGCGTCAGCTGCATAACCAACCTGATCGTCAAGGAAGGCCTCATCAATCTCGATTTCGCGGATGTGCGGACCGTGATGAAGGACATGGGTCGGGCGATGATGGGCACCGGCATCGGCACCGGCGAGCACCGGGCGAAGAAGGCGGCGGAAGCCTCGATCGCAAATCCGCTGCTGGACGAAAAGTCGATGAAGGGCGCGCGAGGCGTCCTGGTGTCGATGTCGGGCGGCTCCGACATGACGCTGTTCGAGGTCGACGAGGCCGCCACGCGCATCCGCGAGGAGGTCGGCGACAATGCCGACATCATCATCGGCGCCATCTTCGACGACCAGCTCGAGGGGCAGTTCAAGGTGTCGGTGGTCGCCACCGGGCTGGAAGGAAGCGAAGCGGAGGACGGAGCCGAGATGATCCTCAGATCCGGCAACGGTTCGGCCGAGGTTGCCGGCTATACGCTCCAGTAGGCCGGATTTGCGGCCGAAGCCTGCGGCGAGTACAGCCTGTGGGATCGCTGTCGGCTTCCAGTCCAGTTAAAATCCGGATCATCTTTGGAGCCTTTCATGGCCGCTTCGCCGAACAGACTGCGTATCGCCGTGCTCTTTGGCGGACGCTCCGCCGAGCATGACGTTTCGGTGCTTTCGGCAACCAATGTGATGCATGCGCTGGAGCCCTCGAAATACGATGCCGTTCCCGTCTTCATCACCCGTGAAGGACGATGGCTGCTGAGCAGTTTCGAGGGCGGCGCGCTGGCGAAACCTTCGAGCGGCACGGAAGTCTGCCTCGTGCCGGGCGGACAGGGACGGATGATGGCGATCCCGGCCGATGGCGCGCCCTACGAACTGCCGAAGGTCGAAATCCTCTTCCCGGTGCTGCACGGCCTGCATGGCGAGGACGGCGCGGTGCAGGGACTCGCGGAGGTCGCGCGTGTGCCGCTGGCCGGCTGCGGTATTCTCGGTTCCGCGACCGCGCTCGACAAGGACATCGCCAAACGCCTGCTGAACGAGGCGGGTCTCCCCTCCGCGCGATCCGTCACGATCCACCAGGGCTCCGCGCCGGCCTTCGCCGAGTTGCAGGGCGCGCTTGGGCTTCCGCTCTTCATCAAGCCGGCGCGGCAGGGTTCTTCCGTCGGCGTCAGCAAGGTTTCGGCCGAGAAAGAATATGAGACGGCGCTGGCCGAGGGATTCAAGCACGACCGCAAGCTCCTGGCCGAAGAATTCATTCGAGGTCGCGAGATCGAATGCAGCGTGCTGGAGGATACGGAAGGCGGCCTCTTTGTTTCCCGTCCCGGCGAGATCGTGCCGGCGGAGAGCCACGGCTTCTACAGCTACGACGCCAAATATATCGATGAGCATGGAGCGGCATTGAAAGTGCCGGCGGAACTGCCGGAAGAGATCGAGGGCAGCATCCGGGCGATGGCGGCAAGGGCCTTCCGGGCGGTTGGCTGCGATGGCATGGCGCGTGTCGATTTCTTCGTGACGCCTGACCGCACCCTCATCAACGAGCTCAACACCATTCCCGGCTTCACCGACATCAGCATGTATTCCAAGGCGATGGCGGCAAGCGGCGTCGGCTATTCCGAAATCATCGACCGGCTGGTGGCGCACGGGCTGGCGCGCGCTAGTCGAACGGCCTGACGGCGCCGCCTCTCCCTGGCAGGGCTATCGCAGATGAGCTTGGTGGACCTATACGCTTCAACGCCGTCATCATCGGGCTTGTCCCGAGGATCTGCTAGGGGGCGATCGGCCACAACCGACATGGAAACCGCAGTAGGCTCAGTGCTATCCAAGACCCGCCAACCCAGGCAGATCCTCGGGACAAGCCCGAGGATGACGGCGGAGCAGGCTTACCTGCCCCTCCTGCCCTCATATGCGATAGCCGTGCCCTCCTGGAGCCAAGTTCCATCTCACCTCACCGGCGGAACCGGGATCGGACCGGGAGGAGGCGTCGGTTGCGGCATCGGGTCCGGCGCCGGATCGGGGCCTGGGAACGGCTGCGGCGGAATGGGCTGCGGCGGGATCGGCTGCGGATTTTGCTGATTGCTGGGCTTCAACATTTCGTGTCCCTTCGGGCGCTTGTTCCAAGTCCGTTTCAGGACCGTGGGATCGTACCTCAACCATTCGGGCCGTCGCTTGTTCCAAGACGTGAGGCCGTGCCCTGCCCCTGTTCGACCGGCCCGGCGCAGCGCTTTCGGTGGCCAGGAAATATCGCTGTTCGGAAAAAACGTGCGGCGTCAGAGAAGCGCCGTGTTCGTCAGGCATTCATAAAAATGGGCCGCAAGAAGGCGGGTGCGACGCTTTAACCGGACCTTAACCGGCGACTCATGTTAACATTGAATCAGAGAGTCAGGCTCGCGCGACACAGACTCTCCGGGATGTGAAGGAACCACAGGCCCATTCCGGAAGTTGAGGTTACGCTGGCCGCAGGCAACCAGACCGGCCAAAGCGCGAGGGTGTCATGCAAGGAAAAACGTCCGACGTCTTCGACCTATTTTCGGAGATTTACACGGATACGGCTCGAGAGGAGATGAGCCTTCAGCAATATCTCCTCGCTTGTTGCGAGGACAGTTCGATGTACGCCTCCGCTCCCGAGCGGATGGTCGCAGCGATAGGCGAACCCAACCTGGTCGATACCAGCAAGGACGAACGGCTCGGCCGCATTTTCGCGAACAGGACGATCAAGATCTATCCTTCGTTCGCGGACTTCTACGGCATGGAAGACACGATCGAGCGTATCGTCGGCTATTTCCGCTACGCCTCCCAGGGCCTGGAGGAGCGCAAGCAGATCCTCTACCTTCTAGGTCCGGTCGGCGGCGGCAAGTCGTCGCTGGCCGAGCGGCTCAAGAAGCTGATGGAGGAGCGCCCGATCTACACGTTGAAGGTCGGCAACGAGGTCAGCCCGGTTTTCGAATCGCCGCTCGGGCTTTTCAATCCGGACCGCATGGGCGATCTTCTGGAGGAAAAATACGGTATAGCGCGCCGACGGCTGAATGGCCTGATCTCGCCATGGGCGGCCAAGCGGCTGGACGAGTTGAAAGGCGACATCTCCAAATTCAGCGTCGTCAAGCTGACGCCTTCCCGGCTGCGCCAGATCGGCATCGCCAAGACCGAGCCGGGCGACGAGAACAACCAGGACGTCTCCGCCCTGGTCGGCAAGGTCGATATCCGCAAGCTCGAGGATTTCAGCCAGTCCGATCCCGACGCCTACTCCTACAGCGGCGGCCTGAACCGGACGACGCAAGGCCTGCTGGAATTCGTCGAGATGTTCAAGGCGCCGATCAAGGTGCTGCACCCTCTGCTAACTGCAACGCAGGAAGGCAGCTACAACGGCACCGAAAGTTTCGGTGCCTTCCCATATCAGGGCATAGTCGTGGCCCATTCCAACGAGTCGGAATGGCTGCAGTTCAAGAACAACAAGAACAATGAGGCGTTCCTCGACCGCATACTGGTGGTCAAGGTTCCCTATTGCCTGCGGGTCACCGAAGAGAGGCAGATCTACGAAAAGCTGCTGCGCGAGAGCGAACTGGCCAACAGCCCGTGCGCTCCCGAGGTGCTGGACATATTGAGCCGGTTCACCGTCTCGACGCGTCTGGCCGAGCACGACAATTCGCCGCTTTACACCAAGATGCGGGTCTATGACGGCGAGAACCTGAAGGAAATCGATCCGAAGGCAAAGTCGGTGCAGGAGTATCGCGACGCGGCGGGCGTCGACGAGGGAATGACCGGGGTCAGCACCCGCTTCGCCTTCAAGATCCTGTCGCAGACGTTCAACTACGACACGGAGGAAGTGGCCGCCGATCCGGTGCACCTGATGTACATATTGGAGCAGGCGATCAGGCGCGAACAGTTCCCGAAGGAAACGGAATCCAACTATCTCGATTTCATCAAGTCGGAACTGGCCACGCGCTATGCCGAGTTCATCGGCCACGAGATCCAGAAGGCCTATCTGGAGTCCTACAGCGAATACGGCCAGAACCTGTTCGACCGCTACATCGCCTACGCCGACGCCTGGATCGAGGACCAGGACTACAAGGACCCCGATACAGGCCAGATCCTCAACCGCGAGGTGCTCGACAACGAGCTGTCGCAGATCGAAAAGCCGGCCGGCATCGCCAACCCCAAGGACTTCCGCAACGAGGTTGTGAAGTTCACGCTGCGCGCACGGGCCCGCAATCACGGCCGCAACCCGGCATGGACGAGCTACGAAAAGCTTCGCGAAGTCATCGAGAAGCGGATGTTCGGCCAGGTCGAGGACCTGCTTCCGGTGATCAGCTTCGGCTCCAAGCAGGACAGCGTGACGGAGAAGCGGCACACCGAGTTCGTGCAGCGGATGGTCGAGCGTGGCTACACCAAGCGCCAGGTCCGTCGGCTGGTAGACTGGTACATGCGCGTCAACAAGGCGGGCTGAAGCCCGCCCGGGAAGCTTCATGCCGATCTTCATCGATCGCCGACTGAACCCGAAGGATAAGAGCCTTGGCAACCGCCAGCGCTTCTTGCGCCGTGCGCGCGAGGAGTTGAAGCACAGCATCAGGGACCAGATCCGAACCGGCAAGATTTCCGACGTCGACGCCGAGCATGCGGTTTCGATGCCCGCCAAGGGCACCAGCGAGCCGAGGTTCGACGACGCGAAGGACAGCGGCCGGCGCCAGCACGTCCTGCCGGGAAACAAGCATTTTGCCCCCGGCGACCGGATCGCGAAGCCCAGCCAGGGCGGTGGGATCGGAAGCCGGCCCGGCAAGCGGGTTTCCGAAGACGATTTCCGTTTCGTGCTTTCGCGTGAAGAGGTGCTCGACCTTTTCTTCGAGGATCTCGAACTGCCCGATATGGTCAAGCTCAATCTCAAGGAAATCGTCGCGTTCAAGCCGCGCCGGGCTGGCTTTACCGTGACCGGATCTGCGACCAACATCAATGTCGGGCGGACGATGCGCCACAGCCATGGCCGCCGCATCGCGCTGAAGCGTCCCAAGCGCCGGGACGTGGAAGCGGTGCAGCAGGAATTGGCGGCGCTGGAGGAGGCCCCGCCGAATGCGGCCACACACCAGCGGATAGCCGAGCTGCGCGAGGAACTGGAACGGCTGGAGCGCCGGCGCAGGCTGATCGCCTTTGTCGACCCGATCGACATCCGCTTCAACCGCTTCGACCCGCAGCCTGTGCCGAACGCCAATGCGGTGATGTTCTGCCTCATGGACGTGTCGGGCTCCATGGGAGAGCGCGAGAAGGATCTGGCCAAGCGGTTCTTCGTGCTGCTCCACCTTTTCCTGAAGCGCCGCTACGACCGCACCGAAATCGTCTTCATCCGCCACACCCACGAGGCGCAGGAGGTGGACGAGGAAACCTTCTTCTACAGCACGCAAAGCGGCGGCACGATCGTCTCCACCGCGCTGGAGGAAATGCGCCGCGTCATCGACGAGCGCTATCCCAGCAGCGAGTGGAACATCTATGCCGCGCAAGCGTCGGATGGCGACAATTCCGTCACCGATTCCGAGCGCTGCATTTCACTTCTCGACAACGAGATCATGCGGCTGTGCCAGTACTTCGCCTATGTCGAGATCATCGACGAGCGCGAGAGCCACATCTTCGGCTCGACGGACAACGGCACCTCGCTGTGGCAGGCCTACAGCACCGTCGACGACAATTGGCCGAATTTCCAGATGACCCGCATCGCAAAGGCCGCCGACATTTATCCGGTCTTCCGCCGACTCTTCACCAAGCAACCCACCCCTCAAAAGAGCGGATGAGAGCAAGGGGGAATGTCCATGGATGCAGGCACATCCGGTTTGCTGTTTTCCGGCTCGGACTGGGATTTCGCCACGCTGTCGCGCGCCCACGACGCCATAGAGAAGATCGCAACCGAAGAGCTCGGCCTCGACGTGTATCCCGTGCAGATGGAGGTCATCTCGTCCGAGCAGATGCTCGACGCCTACTCATCGATCGGCATGCCGCTGATGTACCGCCACTGGTCGTTCGGCAAGCATTTTCTCTATCAGGAGCTTTTGTATCGCAAGGCCGGTCGCGGGCTCGCTTACGAACTCGTCATCAACTCCAACCCCTGCATCGTCTACCTGATGGAGGAGAACACCATGCCCTTGCAGGCATTGGTGACGGCGCACGCGGCTTTCGGGCACAACCATTTCTTCAAGAACAATTACCTGTTCCGCCAGTGGACGGATGCGGGCTCGATCCTGAGCTACCTGGATTTCGCCAAGAGCTACATCACGCGCTGCGAGGAACGCCACGGGCTGGCCGCAGTGGAGGAAATCCTCGATGCGGCGCATGCGTTGATGGAACAGGGCGTGTTCAGGTACCGGCGTCCGCCGAAGCTTTCTTCGGAAAAGCAGCGCGAAGGCATTCGCGAGCGACTGGAATATGAAGAACGGTCATACAACGATCTGTGGCGGACCATTCCCAAGTCGAAGAGCGGCGAACCGGCCGGCGAGGCGGAATCCAAGATCGCGGAGCGGAAAAGATCGCTGCATCTGCCGGAAGAGAACCTGCTTTATTTCCTGGAGAAGAACAGCCTGATCCTGGAGCCTTGGCAGCGCGAGATCATCAGGATCGTCCGTATCGTCGCGCAGTATTTTTACCCGCAGCGGCAGACGCAGGTGATGAATGAAGGCTGCGCCACCTTCGTGCACTACACCATCATGAACACGCTTTTCGACCGGGGCCAGATCAGCGAAGGCGCGATGCTGGAGATCCTGCGCAGCCATTCGAACGTGGTTTTCCAGCCGGCATTCGACGATCAGCGCTATTCGGGCATCAATCCCTACGCGCTCGGCCTCGACCTGATGCAGGATATCCAGCGAATCTGCACGGAGCCGACGGCAGAGGACCGCGACTGGTTTCCCGACATTGCCGGCAATGGCGACTGGCGCGAAACCATGCTCGATGCCTGGGCCAACCATCGCGACGAATCCTTCATCCGTCAGTATCTCAGCCCGAGGCTGATACGGAAATGGCGGCTCTTCACCCTCAACGACGCTGCCAACGAAGCGCATTACCAGGTCGCGTCGATCCACAACGAACGGGGATACGAGAAGATTCGCTCGGCGCTCGCCGACAGCTATGATGTCGGGACTAGCCGGTCTGACATCCAGGTGGTCGATCTGGATCTGCTCGGCGACCGGCATCTGCGTCTGCAGCACAAGGTCAGGGACGGCATCGTCCTGGAGGAGGAGAGTCGGGACGCGACGCTGCGCCATGTCCGCAAGCTCTGGGGCTACGATGTCAGCCTGCAGGGTGTGGACGCCGAAACCGGCGCCTCGGTCTACGAGTGTTCGACGCGCCAGATCGAAGAGTGACCGGGCGCGCTGCGGGCGTGGGTCAGACCGTCAAAAACTTCCGCACATGCGGCCTGTCGAGGTCTTCGGCCGGGCCGGTATGCACGATCTGGCCGCGATCCATGACGTAGACTTCGTCGGCGAGTTCGCGGCAGAAGTCGAGATACTGCTCGACCAGCAGCACGGCGATGCCTGCCTGGTCGCGCAGATAGTGGATGGCGCGGCCGATATCCTTGATGATCGACGGCTGGATGCCCTCGGTCGGCTCGTCGAGCACCAGCAGCTTCGGGCGCATGACAAGCGCACGGCCGATGGCGAGTTGCTGCTGTTGTCCTCCCGACAGATCGCCGCCGCGCCGCGACAGCATCTGCCTCAGCACCGGGAAAAGCTCGAAGACATGTCCGGGAACATTGCGGTCGGCACGTTTCAGCGACGCGAAGCCGGATTCGAGATTTTCCTTCACGGTCAGCAACGGAAAGATTTCCCGCCCCTGCGGCACGAATGCGATGCCCGACCGGGCGCGGTCGTACGCCGCGCTCCGGCCGAGCGCCTTCCCCTCGAAGGCTACGCTTCCCGATGTGAGCCGGTGGTGGCCGACGATCGATCTCATCAGACTGGTTTTGCCGACACCGTTGCGGCCGAGCACGCAGGTGATCTTGCCCGCTTGCGCCGTGAGCGAGACCCCGCGCAGCGCCTGGGCGGCGCCATAATGGAGGGTGGCGTTGGAGACTTCCAGCATCAGAAGCCTCCGCAAAAGGTCAGGAGGCTTTCGACTCGACCAGCCACAGCTTGGGCCGGGGCTTTCTGGTCTCGACGGTGATGGGCCTGTGGTGACAGCTGAACGAGACCCGCCAGCACTCCCGCGCACCGGAAGCCGTCTGCGTCTCCCATATGCCTTTCAGTTTGAACGGTGGCGCGCCGACGTCGTCGCGCCACTCGACATTCCCGACCTGAAACTGGCCAGCTTTCAAGCCGGCGCGTAAACGCGTCCAAAGCTCGCGAGAGTTCATTGCAGTCCCTACCGCCCAAGATACACCTCCATTACTCGCTCATCTGACGAGACAAAATCAAGTGTTCCTTCGGACAGAACCGCACCTTCGTGCAGACATGTGACTTTTACGCCAAGCTCGCGCACGAAATGCATGTCGTGCTCGACGACGATGACCGAATGCGTCTGGTTGATATCCTTCAGGAGGCGCGCGGTTTCTTCAGTCTCGGCGTCGGTCATGCCGGCGACGGGCTCGTCGACCAAAAGAAGCTTCGGATCCTGGGCCAGGAGCATGCCGATCTCCAGCCACTGCTTCTGGCCGTGCGAGAGGTTGGCGGCCAGGGTACTGCGCTTGTCGCCGAGCCGCGTGACGCCGAGTATGTCGTCGATACGGCGCGCCTCCTCGGCCGACCGGCGGTGGAACAGCGCGGGAAAGATCGAGCGCGGACCGTTGAGCGACAGCACCAGATTGTCCTCGACCGTATGGCTTTCGAACACGGTCGGCTTCTGGAACTTGCGCCCGATCCCCATCATGGCGATCTCGGCCTCGTCGTGGCGTGTCAGATCGACCTGACCGTCGAAGAACACCTCGCCCTCGTCGGGCCGCGTCTTGCCGGTGACGATGTCCATCATCGTCGTTTTGCCCGCCCCGTTGGGGCCGATGATCGCGCGCATCTCGCCCCTGTCGAGCACCAGCGAGAGCTTGTTGATGGCGCGAAAGCCGTCGAAGGCCACCGAGACGCCGTCGAGATAGAGGATGGGGCCGGATTTCGACATCTTCTACTCCGCCGGCTGCGGCTCGGGGCCGCCGCTGGGTTTCGCCCACTCGCCGGCTTGTGCGCTCGATTGCGAGCGGATGGCCTTTGGCGGCGTCGGGTCTATGTCCGTGCCGGCCTCCGCCGCGACGGAAACCGCCCGCTGCGCCCGCGCATCGCGCCACTGGTCCCACAGGCCGACGATGCCCCTGGGCAGGAACAGCGTGACGGCGACGAACAGCCCGCCGAGCGCGAACAGCCACAGTTCTGGCAGCGCGCCGGTGAACCAGCTCTTTCCGGCATTGACGAGCAGCGCGCCGATGATCGGGCCGATGATGGTGCCGCGACCGCCGACGGCGGTCCACACGACAACCTCGATCGAATTGCCGGGCTCGAACTCGCCCGGATTGATGATGCCGACCTGCGGCACGTAGAGCGCGCCGGCGATGCCGGCCATCACCGCCGATACGGTGAAGGCGAAGAGCTTCACGTTCTCGGCCCGCCAGCCGAGGAAGCGGGTGCGGCTTTCGGCATCGCGCACGGCGATCAGCAGCTTGCCGAATTTCGAGCTCACGATCAGCCAGGTGACGAAGACGCCGAGCGCCAGCGCGATCGCGCTGGCGGCAAACAGCGCCGAGCGCGTCGCGTTCGCCTGCACGTTGAAGCCGAGTATATCCTTGAAGTCGGTCAGGCCGTTATTGCCGCCGAAGCCCATGTCGTTGCGGAAGAAGGCGAGCAGCAGCGCATAGGTCATCGCCTGCGTGATGATCGACAGATAGACGCCGGTGACGCGGCTCCTGAAAGCGAACCAGCCGAAGACGAAGGCGAGCAGCCCCGGCACGAGCATCACCATCAACGCCGCGAACCAGAACTGGTCGAAGCCGTACCAGAACCAGGGCAGTTCCTTCCAGTTCAGGAACACCATGAAGTCCGGCAGGTCGGGATTGCCGTAGACGCCCCTCGAGCCGATCTGGCGCATCAGATACATGCCCATCGCGTAGCCGCCGAGCGCAAAGAAGGCGCCGTGGCCGAGCGAGAGGATGCCGCAATAGCCCCATACGAGGTCGAGCGACAGCGCCAGCAGCGCATAGCAGAGATATTTGCCGACCAGCGCCACCATATAGGGCGGCACGTGGAAGGCGCTGCCGGCCGGCACGGCGACGTTGAGCACGGGCACGACGATCGCCGCCGCGACCAGCAGCGCGATGGCGATGAAGATGCGGCGGTCGGAGCCCAAGAAGCGGGCGGCGATCATGCTTCCACCGCCCTGCCCTTCAGCGCGAACAGGCCGCGCGGACGTTTCTGGATGAACAGGATGATCAGCACGAGGACGAGGATCTTGCCGAGCACCGCGCCGGCATAGGGCTCGAGAAATTTGTTGAGCACGCCGAGCGAGAATGCGCCGACCAGCGTGCCCCACAGATTGCCGACGCCGCCGAACACCACGACCATGAAGCTGTCGATGATGTAGCCCTGGCCGAGATTGGGCGAGACGTTGTCGATCTGCGAAAGCGCCACCCCGGCAATTCCGGCTATGCCCGAGCCGAGCGCGAAGGTCAGCGCGTCGACCCATGGCGTCCTGATGCCCATCGACGAGGCCATGCGGCGGTTGGCCGTCACGGCGCGCATCTGCAGGCCCCAGGATGTGCGCTTCATGACGAAGAGCAGCAGGAAGAAGACGGCGAGCGAGAAGGCGAGGATCCACAGCCGGTTCCAGGTGACCGAAAGCTCGCCCATGTCGAATGCTCCCGACATCCAGGACGGATTGCCGACCTCGCGGTTGGTCGGGCCAAAGATCGAGCGCACCGCCTGCTGCAGGATCAGCGACACGCCCCATGTGGCGAGCAGCGTCTCCAGCGGGCGGCCGTAGAGGAAGCGGATGATGCCGCGCTCGATGGCGAGCCCGACCGCGCCGGCGACCAGGAAGGCGAGCGGCAGCGCGATCGCCAGCGACCAGTCGAACAGGCCGGGGAAGGACGTGCGGATGATATTCTGCACGACGAAGGTCGTGTAGGCGCCGAGCATCACCATCTCGCCATGCGCCATGTTGATGACGCCCATGACGCCGAAGGTGATGGCGAGCCCGATCGCTGCGAGCAGCAGCACCGAGCCGAGTGACAGGCCGTACCAGACGTTCTGGGCGGAGGCCCACAGCGCCAGCGTCGAGTTCATGCTGGCAACGGCTGCCGAAGCGGCGTCCTTCAGCGCCCCCTCCGCGCCGGCCTCGTAGCCGGTGAGGAGCGACAGCGCATCGCGGCTACCCACGCCGGCGATTATGTCGATTGCGGCGAGCTTCTCGTCTTCGGGCAGGTCGGAGACCAGCACGGAGGAGGCCCGCGCCTGCTCGAGTTTCAGCTTCACCGAGCCGACCGTTTCCTTGGCGATTGCAGCGTCGAGCGCTTCGATATTCGCGGCAACCGGCGTCTTGAACATGGTGTCGGCGGCGGCGATGCGGGCATTGGCGTCGGGCGAGCCGAGCGTCAGCCCGCCGAGCGCGTCTCGGATGCTCCGCCGCAGCGCGTTGTTCACCTTGATCTTGGTGAAGGCCGCCTTCGGTTCTTCGCCTGCCTCCTCGCCGGTAAGCGGGTCGGCGAGCTTGATCGCCTGGCGGGCTTCCCTGCCGATGAAAACGGCGGAATCGGATTTGCGGAAATAGAGGTCGCCTTCGGCGAGCGCGGCCAGCGGGCGTTCGACAGCGGGATCGCCGGTTGCCGCCAGCTCCTGCACGACCGCCTCGGTGGCCTTGAAATTCTTCGCCGCCGCGAATTTAGCGATGATGGGACGAAGCGCGGCTTCGTCGGCGTGGGCGGGGGAAGCGAAAACGCCCAGCAGTGAGAGGAAGAGAAATGCAAAGACAGCGCTCTGTCGCGCCCCCCTCTGGCCTGCCGGCCATCTCCCCCACTTGGGGGGAGATTGCGCCGGCCGCCCTACCTTCGCCAATCTCCAGCGCTGCCAGGAAAGCAGCAACGTCGAAGCTGCCGATCTCCCCCCTTGTGGGGGAGATGTCCGGCAGGACAGAGGGGGGCAACGTGGAGCGGATTCGGTCATGTTGTTTTGTTGTCGCTCTGGAAAGCTTCCGGGCGGGAGGGAGGAGAGGTCCCGCCCGGAAGCGCTTGCGGTCAACTTCAGGTTAGTTGATGCCCTTGCCACCGCATTTGCCGGTGGCGACGTTGAAGTTTCCGCAAGAGAGCGGCGCACGCCAGTCGGCGATCAGGTCCTTGGAGTCCGGCAGGTAGTCGGACCATTCGTCGCCGACCACCAGGCCAGAGGTCTCCCAGACGGTTTCCATCTGGCCATCGGCCTGGATTTCGCCGATCAGCACCGGCTTGGTGATGTGGTGGTTCGGCATCATCGACGAGAAGCCGCCGGTCAGGTTCGGCACGGACACGCCGATGATGGAATCGATCACGGCGTCCGGATCGGTGGTGCCGGCTTTCTCGACGGCCTTGACCCACATGTTGAAGCCGATCACATGCGCTTCCATCGGGTCATTGGTGACGCGCTTGTCGTTCTTGGTGAAAGCGCGCCAGGCGTCGATGAAGGCTGCATTCTCCGGCGTGTCGACAGACTGGAAGTAATTCCACGCGGTCAAATGGCCGACAAGCGGAGCGGTGTCGAGGCCGGCAAGCTCTTCCTCGCCCACCGAGAAGGCGACCACCGGGATGTCCTCGGCCTTGATGCCCTGGTTGCCGAGTTCCTTGTAGAACGGAACGTTGGCGTCGCCGTTGATCGTCGACACGACGGCGGTCTTCTTGCCGGCCGAGCCGAAATTCTTGATGTCGGTCACGATCGTCTGCCAGTCGGAATGACCGAATGGCGTGTAGTTGATCATGATGTCTTCCTTGGCCACGCCCTTCGATTCCAGATAGGCCTGCAGGATCTTGTTGGTCGTCTGCGGATAGACGTAGTCGGTGCCGGCAAGCACCCAGCGCTCGACGCCTTCCTCGTTCATCAGATAGTCGACGGCAGGGATCGCCTGCTGGTTCGGGGCAGCGCCGGTGTAGAAGACGTTGCGCTGGCTCTCCTCGCCCTCATACTGGACGGGATAGAAGAGCACCGAATTCAGTTCCTCGAACACCGGCAGCACGGACTTGCGCGACACCGAGGTCCAGCAGCCGAACACGGCAGAGACCTTGTCGACGGCGATCAGTTCGCGCGCCTTTTCCGCAAACAGCGGCCAGTCGGATGCCGGGTCGACCACCACGGCTTCGAGCTTCTTGCCGAGCAGCCCGCCCTTCTTGTTCTGCTCCTCGATCAGGAACAGCATCGTATCCTTCAGCGTCGTCTCCGAAATCGCCATCGTGCCCGACAGCGAATGCAGGACGCCGACCTTGATCGTCTCTTCCTGCGCCAATGCCGGCGTGGCGAGACCGAGACCTGCCGCGACAGCGCTCGCGGACAGGAATTTTCCGAGTGTCGAGAAAGTACCCCTCATATTCCACACCTCCAAACAGGGTTGTTTTAGCACCGCGTAATGCAATGCAACCGGCGTGCCAGTCCGGGCAAAACACCAATGCCGACGGATTAAGCGTGTGTGCTCAAAGGGTTAGAGATCCGGAGCAAAATCCGAAGCCGGGCTGGCGCTGCCCGCAGCGATGGATTGGAGTCGATTTGGGCAGTCGGCAGCAAAGCTGCTCATAATTTCAGCAAGGCCGCATTCTGCATAAAATGCGCTCATTTCCTGTGCATTTGGCTTGGGCCGTTCACGATATCGCGATTGGCCGCTTAAGCGCTTGTTGGCTTGGCGGCCTGACTCTAGGCTCTGCAGAGCTACACCTCGCGAACGACGTCCGGTTGCCCCAGCCGGATGAGGCGCAGCCCCGAAAGATAGCCAGCCCCAAGACAAGGAGAGCCAGCCATGGTCGCTTTCACCCTCAATGGCGAAGCGCAAACGCTCGACGCCGACCCGGAAATGCCGCTGCTGTGGGCCATCCGCGACGTCGTCGGGTTGACTGGAACCAAATTCGGTTGCGGCCTCGCGCAGTGCGGCGCCTGCACGGTCCATATAGACGGCGTGCCGACACGCTCGTGCCAGACCGCGATCAGCGACATAGAAGGCGCCTCGATCACCACCATCGAAGGCCTGTCCGGCAAGGTCGGCGAGACGGTGCAGGCCGTCTGGGCCGAGCTTGACGTGCCGCAATGCGGCTATTGCCAGTCCGGCCAGATCATGTCGGCCGCCGCTCTTCTGGCCGAGACACCCAAGCCAACCGACGACGACATCGATTCGGCGATGAGCGGCAATCTCTGCCGCTGCGCCACCTATCAACGCATCCGCACGGCGATCCACGAAGCCGCGAACCGGCTGGAGGCATAACCATGTTGCAATTTCGCGCAAAGAAAGAAGCGGTGCAGGCGACACGCCGCCAGTTCCTCATCGGCACGGCTGCAACCGCGGCCGGCCTCGCGGTCGGCTACCGGCTGATCGCCGCCGGGCCGGCGGCCGCGCAAGCCGCGCCCGTGGCCGCACAGGCCAACCCGTTCCAGACCTATGTCGAGATCACACCAGAGAACCGGATCGTCATCCACTCCTCGCAATTCGAAATGGGGCAAGGCTCCTATTTCGGCATCGCCACGCTGGTGATGGAAGAACTCGACGGCGATTGGGCGCAGGTCGACGTGATCGGCGGCTCAGGCAACACCGCCCTGTTCGGCAATCTCGCCTGGGGCGGCGCCTTCCAGGGTACCGGCGGCTCCACCTCCATGACCTCGTCGTGGGAGCGCTACCGCAAGGCCGGCGCGGCCGCCCGCGCCATGCTGGTCGCGGCTGCCGCAAAGGAGTGGAACGCACCCGCCGACGAGGTCACGGTGGCTTCCGGCGTGGTCGCCCACGGATCGAACAAGCGCGCCACATTCGGCGAGTTGGCGCAAGCCGCGGCCGGTATGCCGGTCCCCGAGGATGTGCCGCTGAAGCCGCGCGACAAGTGGACCCAGATCGGCTCCGATACGCTGAAGCGCTACGATTCCGCCGGCAAGACCAACGGCACCCAGCCCTACACGATCGACTTGAAGATGGACGGGCTGTTGACCGCCGTCATGATCCATCCGCCGAAATTCGGCGCCGAGGTGGCGAGCTTCGACGCGGCCAAGGCCAAGGCGCTTGATGGCGTGGTCGACGTGATCCAGACGCCGCGCGGCATCGCGGTCGTCGGCGAGAACATGTGGGCGGCAATGAAGGGCCGCGACCTGGTCACCGTCGAGTGGAACGAGGCCAATGCCGAGCAGCGCGGCACGGCCGAGATCATGGCGGAGTACAACAAGCTTGCCGACGGTCCGGCCAAGGCCACGGCCCGCAATGACGGCGACGCTGCCGCGGCGATGGCAAGCGCGGACAAGGTCGTGGAGGGGCATTACGAGTTCCCTTACCTCGTCCATGCCTCGATCGAGCCGCTGAACGCCGTTGCGCGCATCGGCGAGGACGGCACGGTCGAGGTCTGGGGCGGTCACCAGATGCCCGATATCTACCAGGCGGCCGCCGCTCAGGTCGCCGGAACCACGCCGGACAAGGTCAAGTTGCATGTCATGAAGACCGGCGGCAGTTTCGGACGGCGCGCCGTTGCGGACGCGGATTTGATCGTCGAGTCGGTCGCGGTCGCCAAGGCGCTCGGTCCCGGCAAGCCGGTCAAGGTGCAGTGGACGCGCGAGAACGACATGCGGGGCGGCCGCTACCGGCCTGCCTATGTCCATGCGATCAAGGCAGGTCTCGACAAGGACGGGAACATCGTGGCGATGCACGACCACATTGTCGGGCAGTCGATCATGGCGGGCTCGCCCATGGAGGCGATGATCGAGAACGGCGTCGACGCGACTTCGGTCGAGGGAGCCTCCAACCTCCCCTATGCGGTGCCCAATTTGAAGATCGACCTGACGACGACCGACGTGAAGATCCCCGTGCTGTGGTGGCGCTCGGTCGGCTCGACCCACACCGCCTATGTCATGGAGACTTTCGTCGACGAACTCGCCGCGGCCTCCAACCGCGACCCGGTCGAGTTCCGCCTGTCCATGCTAGAAAAGCATCCGCGGCACGCCGCGGTGCTTCGGCTCGCGGCGGAGAAGGCCGACTGGGAAAAGCCGCTGCCGGAGGGCCGGTTCCGTGGCGTGGCGCTGCATGAGAGCTTCCACACCTATGTGGCGGAGGTGGTGGAGATCACCTTCAAGGGCGGCACCGACTTCACCGTCGACCGCGTGGTCTGCGCCGTCGACTGCGGCACCGCGATCAACCCCGACCAGATCCGCGCCCAGATGGAGGGCGGCATCGGCTTCGGGCTCGGCGCGATCCTGCAGGAGGAACTGACGCTGACCGGAGGCGTGGTCGACCAGGAGAACTACGACACCTATACGCCGCTGCGCATCGACCAGATGCCGAAGGTGGAGGTGCACATCGTACCCTCCGACGAACCGCCGACGGGCGTCGGCGAGCCCGGCGTGCCGCCGATCGGCCCGGCGGTCGCCAATGCGCTGCGCGCCGCCACCGGCAAGACGATCCGCAAGCTGCCGATCGTCAAGAACCTGTCGGCATAGGCAAGAGCAACAGCCGGCCGCGATCTGATCGCGGCCGGTTTGCCGTCAGACAACGCGGACCTCGATGTCGCCGACGCCGTCGACATGGCCGCGAAGCACGTCGCCACGGGTGACCGCTCCGACGCCGGCCGGCGTTCCCGAAAGGATGACGTCGCCCGGCATCAGTGTGAACAGGCCCGACAGATAGCTGATCATTTCCGGAACCTTCCAGATCATCTGGTTCAAATCGCCGGTCTGCTTGCGCTCGCCGTTGACGTCCAGCCAGATCGCACCCTGGGTTGGATGGCCGATGGCGCTTGCCGGCACCAGCGGCGTGCACGGCCCCGACGCCTCGAACGCTTTTCCGACCTCCCATGGGCGGCCCATCTCCTTGGCCTTGCCCTGCAAATCGCGCCGCGTCATGTCGAGGCCGATGCCGTAGCCGTAAACGCAATCCATAGCCTTCTCGACTGGGATGTCCGTGCCGCCGCTTTTCAGCGCCACGACCATTTCGATCTCGTAATGGACGTCGTTGGACGCGGGCGGATAGGGAAATTCGCCTGATGTATCGAGATTGTCCGGGTTTTTCTGGAAGAAGAAGGGCGGCTCCTTGTTGGGGTCGTGGCCCATCTCGACAGCGTGCGCGGCGTAGTTCCGGCCGACGCAATAGACCCGATGCACCGGAAATAATTTGTCGGTTCCCTGAACCGGCAGGGCCGGGATGGCGGTCGGCTGGATGACGTAGTTCGAGGTTGCGCCGTGCATGTTCACTGTCTTGCTCCTGCATAATATTCGACTTTGGCTTCGGCTCTTTCGATCAGTTCGGAGATCAGCAGGGCGAAGGCAAAAAGGATGATGGTGAGGGCCCAGAATTCGGCCATGCGGAAGTTCCGCGAGAAGGTTTCGAACAGCGCGCCGTAGCCGACGATGGCGACGAGCAACTGGCCGATGACGACGCCTTTGACGCCGCGGATGAGGCCAAGGCGGATGCCGGCGAGGATTTCCGGCAACGCGGCCCAAAGGATGATCTTGGTATAGAGCGCCGGGCGCGACGCGCCGTAGGAACGCGCCATCTCGATCAGCGATGGCGAGATATGCCGGACGCCTGCCCTCGTATCGAGAACGATGATCCAGATCGCGAAGAGGAACACAGCGGCCACGATCGTCTTTTCGCCGAAGCCGAACAGGATCATCAGCACCGGCACGATCGCCGAGAGCGGCGCGCTGGAGAAGATGTTGACCCACATTCCGAGCAGGTTGTCGGCGATCCTCACGCGCCCCATGAGGATGCCGAGCGGAATGCCGACCGCGATCGCCAGGGCCATGCCGATGGCGAAGGCGCGGACCGTCGTGATGGTCGCGCTCTGCCAGGACGGCAATTGCACGAGATCGACCGCCGCCACCAGAACATCGCTGAAGGGCGGCAGCAGGAAGATGAGGTCAAGCCGGCCGACGATCTCCCAGACGACGCACCAGACCAGGAGCGACGCCATCATCGGCACGCGGTAGCCAAAGAGGGTCATGGCCGCTTACTCCACATACTGCTTCAGCCCCTGCCAGATCTCGTCGACCGTATCGAGGTAGTGCTGGTCGCGGTGGATGCGCTCGGGGTCGCCCGAACGGTCGATTTCGGGCTCGATGATCTGCGAAACGCGGCCCGGCCGCGGCGACAGCAGGACGATGCGGTCGGAAATGTAGACCGCCTCCTCGATCGAGTGGGTGACGAAGATGAAGGTCTTGTTCTGGTTGGTCCTGAGCCGGATCAGATCTTCCTGGAATTTGCGCCGGTTCTGCTCGTCGACCGCCGAGAACGGCTCGTCGAGAAGCAACACCTCCGCATCGACCGAGAGAGCGCGCGCCAGGCCGACGCGCTGGCGCATGCCGCCCGAAAGCTCGTGCGGATATTTGTTCTCGAAACCGGCCAGGCCGACTTCGCGGATATAGTGGCGCGCCTTGTCCTCGCGTTCGGTCTTGGCGACGCCGCGCAATTCGAGGCCGAAAGCCACGTTGCGCATCACCGTCGCCCAGGGCATCAGCGCGAAATCCTGAAAGACGAAGGCGCGTTCGGGCCCCGGTCCGCTGACCGGCTTGCCATCGACCGTGACGGTCCCGGCATTGGCCTCGATGAGGCCGGCAATGATCTTAAGCAGCGTGGTTTTTCCGCAGCCGCTCGGCCCGAGAAGGCTGGTCAGCTTGCCGCGGGGGAAGTCGAGATCGACGCTGCGCAGCGCCTCGACATCCCCGTAGGTCTTGGAAATACCCCTGACCTCCACGATCGAATCGACTGGCGCCGGCATGGGCGGCGGTTCCTTTCGCAATACAGCGCTGCGCATGTCAGGCTCCTCTCTTCTCGGGCCTGAAAATGCGGACTTCGACCCACTGCAGGAAAACCAGCGTGAGGGTCGAAAGCGCGATGATCGAGCCGATTGTTGCATACATCTCGGCGTAATCTGCGCGCGAGCGGTGGAAAGTGATGAGGTCGCCGATGCCGGTCGGCGTGATCAGCAATTCGGCAAGCACGACGCCGACAAAGCCGGCGGCGACGCCGAGACGCAGGCCGGCGAAGATCACTGGGCTGGCGTCGGGAAGGATAATCTTGATGACGCTCTGCCAACGCGTGCCCAGGAACGAGCGGCACATCACGAGCAGCGATTCGTTGACGTTGCGCACCGCCTTGTAGGTGTTGAGCACGATGACCGGCAAAGCCAGGATCATCACGGCAAGCACCTTGGCGGTCAGGCCTATGCCGTAGACGAAGGTGACCATCGGAATGAAGGCCGCCACCGGCGCCGCCTGCAGAACGATGAAGATCGGGATCGCCAGCCATTCCCCGGTGCGCCACAGACCGCAGAGCGTGCCGAGGCCGACGCCGATGAAGGCCGAGAGCACGACGCCGAGAAGCAGCGGCTGCAGCGTCGAAAGATAGGCGCTGGGCATGCTGCCGTCGGCCATCAGCCCGAAGAAGGCGACGATCGTGTCGGAAAAGGTCGGGAAGGCGAAACTGACGGGAATGCGCCCGGCGATTTCCCAGATACCTGCAAAGAGCGCGATCGATATGAGGCGGAGAAGGATCGGGCGATCCTGCCACCCTGCCGCTTCGCCGCGCCCGGAAAGGGGAGCGAAGCCAACGGCTTCGCCCTCTGTTCTAATGCTGCTCGCCATCAGGCCGGGCCTATTTCTTGCCGAGCTTGGCGACGGCGCGGTCGATCGCGGCCGTATCCCAGAAATCCTCCACCTTGAGGGTGGCGGGATCGCCTTCGATCTGGCCGGCGGCGGTGAAGAACGCGAAGTCTGCGGCAGCCGCCTCGGCCCCGCCGCCATTCAGCGCCAGAGCGCCTGCCTCGGCCGTCTCCTTGTAGTATTCCGTGATTTCCGTATCAGCCTCCGCGCCAAGGTCCGGCAGAAGCTTGTATTTGTTTCTCAATTCGAGAGCGACAGCCGGGTTCTCGGTGATTTCGCGCCCGGTCTTGATCAACTCCTCGACCAGGATATCGACGTCGGCCGCATTGTTCTTGAGATATTCGGCCGTGGCGAACACGGTCTCGTCCGATGCGCTGACATTTTCGACAGGCAGCACGATGAACTTGCCCGGCGCTTCCGTCTCGAGTGCGCGCCGGTTGGCCGCATCGACGATCGAGGCCTTGATCGTTCCCTGAAGCAGCGCGTTGCGCCGGACTTCGGAGCCGGGAACGTAGCTGATCTGGCCGAGTTCGATGCCATTGTTCTTGGCCATCAGCAGCATGACCGCCTCGGTGCCGGAGCCCCGCGCCTGCACCGCGACCTCCTGCCCGTCGAGATCCTTCCATTCCTTGTAGAATTCGCTGTTGACGACCGGGAAGAACCGCTGCGTGGAAATCTGCGCAAAGATGCGGATCGGCACGCCGACCTTCTGGATCAGCGTATAGGGCGCGCCGATGCCGACATCGGCCTGGCCGCCGACGACCGCCTGGGTCGCCAGATCCTCGTCGTTGAGGATGATCAGTTCGACATTAACCCCCCGCTCCTTGGCGCGCTCGATCGCGGCCAGGGTCTGGATCGATTCGATGCCGGGCAGATCGCCGAATGCGATGCGCATATCGCCGGCGCTTGCCGCCGACATAGGCGCGGCGCTTCCAAGGACCGCCGCGAAAACCGTTGCAAGGATGGTACGTCTGGACAGGCTGGCCATTTTTATTCCTCCCGTTTTGTAACCAATAATGGTATTGGTTAAGCCTATGGCGTGAATTGGTCAAGGATGAATCTATCGCAATCCGTCTGCAACAACATAAGTTCTGGATATTGACGCCTTGGACCAATCATCTTAACACCAGCAATGGGAATCAATGCGCGAATTGGTTAAATCGATGGATGTTGGCGGGAATGGCGGCCACGCCGCACTGGTCCAGCTTCAGGCCTATCTCGCCCAGATGGATCACAAGGGCGAGACGCGGCTGCCGGCGGAACGGGAATTATGCGAAAGCCTCGGCGTTTCGCGCGGCGACCTGCGCAAGGCGCTGGCGGTGCTGGAGAAGGACGGCCGCATCTGGCGGCATGTCGGCAAGGGCACCTTTGTCGGCAGCGGACCGGTCGAGGAAACCATCGGCATCTCCGAGATCGCCGGCCGCACCAATCCGGCCGACGTGATGCGGGCGCGGCTGATCATCGAGCCGGAGATCGCGCGCGAGGCCGCGCTGCACGCCACGCTCTCAGATATCGCCGCGATGCGGCAATCGCTGGTCCAGACGCGCGAAGCCGCCACCTGGCGGCAGTATGAGAATGTCGACAATCTGCTCCACCGGCAGATCGCGCAGGCGAGCCGCAACAATGTGCTGCTCGGCCTTTTCGACGTGCTGAACGCCGTGCGCCGCACCGTCGTGTGGGGCCGCCTGCGCTCGGATGGCGCCCGCCCCCCGGCCGACCACCACAGCTTCGCAGACCATGAACGCATCGTCGAGGCGATCGCCGAGCGCGACCTCGGCGGCGCTGCAGCGGCCATGCGCCTGCATCTGCAGCAGGTCGGGCGGCGACTGATCCCCCTTAACGAAGCCGCGGAATAGCGGTCCGCGCGGCTGAATTCAGTTCAGACTATTCCGCCGCCGCCCGAGGCGACAGCCGGGCGCTCCGCGGTGACCTTCCTGCGGTAGCCGGCGGCGCGATAGACGGCAACCGGATCGATCGCCCCGCCCTTCTCCGAGCGCGCCATCGCGAGGATCGGCTCGACGTCGGTGCGGTAGGCGGCCTTGAGCGTCTGCGTCGCCATCAGCGCATCATTGTCGTCCTGGAAAGACTCCAGCGCCTTGCGATCGACCAGCAGCGCCTGCGCGTAGGCGCGCTGCACCTCAGCCGCCGACAACATCAGGCTTTCGATGGGATCGGTGACATTGTGGCTCTGGTCGAGCATGTGCGCCGGGTCAAAACCCCTGGTGCCACAAAGCTCCGCATCGACCAGCTCGTTGAAGATGAGAAAGAGCCGGTACGGATCGATCGAACCCGCGTCGAGGTCGTCGTCGCCATATTTGGAATCATTGAAGTGGAAGCCGCCGAGCTTGCCGAACTGGATCAGCCGCGAGACGATCATCTCGATGTTGACGTTCGGCGCATGGTGGCCGAGGTCGACCAGGCAGAAAGCTTTCGGCCCTAGCTCTTGCGCGATCAGGTAGTTGGTGCCCCAGTCCTGCACGACCGTGGAATAGAAGGCCGGCTCGTACATCTTGTGTTCGGTGAAAAGCCGCCAGTCGTCCGGCAGTTCGGCATAAATCTCCTGCATCGCGTCGAGATAGCGGCGGAACGCTTTGGCGAAATTCACCTGGCCGGGAAAATTCGAGCCGTCGCCGATCCACACCGTCAGCGCCCTGGAGCCGAGCGTCTTGCCGATCTCTATGCATTCGAGATTGTGTTCGACCGCCTGCCTGCGCACGGCCGCGTCGGCGTGGCTGAGCGAGCCGAATTTGTAGGAGAGCTTCTGGTCCCTGGCGTCGGAAAACGTGTTGGAATTCATCGCATCGAAGCCGAGACCGAAACGCGACGCCGCCTGCTTCAGCCGCTTCGGATCGGCCTTGTCCCACGGGATGTGCAGCGAGACGGACGACGTCGCCCGGGTCAGCTGCGCGATGACGGCGCAATCCTCGATCTTGTCGAAGATGTCGCGCGGCTCGCCGCCGCCGGGGAACCGCGCAAAGCGCGTGCCGCCGGTGCCGACGCCCCATGACGGGATGGCGACGCCGAAGGAAGCGACCTTATTCTTGATGTCGTCTATCGCGATGCCGCGCCGGGAAAGCTGGTCGCCGAGCGCCTCGTAATCGCGCTTGAGAGCCGCCTGGCGCGATGCGTTTTCCCGCTCGACGATGTCGGCGGAGATGAGTTGCTCGGTCATAGAAGGTCCTCCCCTGGATAGGTTGACGTTCCGTCCAACACCCCTCATCCGACTTCGCTTCGCTCAGCCACCTTCTCCCCTTGTGGGAGAAGGTGGCCCGAGGGGGCGGATGAGGGGTGTTGGACGGAACGCCAACCTTATAAGTTCACCGCGTAAAACTCTGCGCGTTGCCGGCGTCGACATTGATGATGTTGCCCGTCGATTTCGCCGACATTTCGGATGCGAAGAAATAGACCGCCTCGGCGATATCTTCCGGAAACACCGAGCGCTTCAGCATCGAGCGCGAGCGGTAATGCTCCTCGAGATCGTCGGTCGACATCTTGTAGGCCGCGGCGCGCTGTTCCTTCCACTCCCCGGTCCAGATTTTCGAACCGCGCAGAACCGCGTCCGGATTGACGACGTTGACGCGGATCTGCGCCTCCGCGCCCTCCAGTGCGAGGCATCGCGCAAGGTGGATCTCGGCGGCCTTGGCGGTGCAATAGGCGGCGGCGTTCGGCGACGCCGCAAGCCCGTTCTTCGACGCGATGAACACGACGTTGCCGCCGATCTTCTGGGTGCGGAACAGCTTGAACGCCTCGCGGCTGACCAGGAAATAGCCGGTCGCGAGGATGTCCATGTTCCTGTTCCAGAGCGACAGCGTCGTCTCCTCGATCGGAGCCGACGAAGCTAGGCCGGCATTGGACACGAGAATATCGATGCCGCCGAAGGCGACCGCCGTTTCGGCAAACCCGCCGATGACCGCCGCCTCGTCGGTGACATCAAGTTTCACGGCGCGGACGAAGTCGCTGCCCGATTTTTTGCCGAGCTCGGCTTCGGCCGCGGCGAGGGCTTCTTCATCTATGTCGGCCAGAACCACGCATGCGCCGTCGGCCAGCAGGCGGGCCGCCGTCGCGCGGCCGATGCCCCCTGCCCCGCCTGTGACGAGCGCGACCCGCCCGGCAAGCGGCTTGGGCTTCGGCAGGCGCTGGAGCTTTGCTTCCTCCAACTGCCAGTATTCGATGCCGAACGCTTCCTTCTCGGGCAGGCCCATATAGGACGAGACGGTCGACGCGCCGCGCATCACATTGATGGCGTTGACGTAGAACTCGCCCGAAATGCGCGCAGTCGCCTTGTCCTTGGCGAAGGTGATCATGCCGACGCCCGGCACGAGGTACACGACCGCGTTCGGATCGCGCATGGGCGGCGAATCCGGCTGCTTGCAGCGTTCGTAATAGGCCGCGTGGCCCTGGCGATAGGTTTCGAGCGCGGCGGGCAGGCCAGCCAGCGTCTTCTCGACGTCAGGCTTTGCCGGATCGAAATCGATCACCAGCGGGCTGATCTTGGTGCGCAGGAAATGGTCGGGACAGCTGGTTCCGAGCGCCGCGAGCTTTTCCATGTCCCGGGAGCCGACGAATTCCAGCACGGCGTCCTGGTCGTCGAAATGGCCGACCTTGCGTTCGGAGGCGGAGATCATGCCGCGGATCGCAGGCATCAGTTGCGCGGCGATGGCCTTGCGCTCGGCGGCCGGCAGCGTGTCGACGACGGCGCCGCCGAACGCCGCCTTGCCGCGCGTCTCCTGCTCGAACCATTCGATGGCGCGGTTGATGATGCGGATGGTGGTCTCGTAGCACTCCTTCGCGGAGTCGGCCCAGGTGAACAGGCCATGGCTTTCGAGCACGACGCCGGCGGCGTTTGGATTTTCCCTGGCGAATTTTTCGAGCCACAGGCCGAGTTCGAAGCCCGGTCGCTTCCAGGGCAGCCAGCCGATCTCGTCGCCGAAGATGCGCGCGGTCAGTTCCTTGCTGTTGCTCGCCGCAGCGACCGCGATGATGGCGTCCGGATGCATGTGGTCGACATGCTTCTTCGGCACATAGGCATGAAGCGGCGTGTCGATCGACGCCGCGCGCGGGTTCAGGTTGAAGGTGCAGTGCGGCAGGTAGCCGACCATCTCATCTTCGTGGTCGAGCCCGCGATAGAGCTTCTTCAGCGCTTCGAGCTTTTCCATGTAGAGCGTGGCAAAACCGTCCAGCTTGATGGTTCCCACATCGCCGCCGGAGCCTTTCACCCACAGAACTTCGACGGGTTCGCCGGTGAGCGGGTCCTTCTCCATCACCTTGGCGGAGGTGTTGCCGCCGCCGTAATTGGTGATGCGCTTGTCGGAGCCGAGCAGGTTGGAGCGGTATAAGAGCCGCTCCGATTCGCTCATCTTCGAAGCTCTTGCCTCATCCCAAAGATTGGCGAGGCGCGAACCGGTGCGCGTTTCAAGCATGACAGGCAATCCTCCCGATGCGCAGTGGAGAGCGCAAACATTCTGGGCCGAAATTCGCATGCGCCGGCCACACATGTCAATCAGAAACGATCAAGAACGATCATATTGCACTGCACAACGAAACATTTTTGATTGTTATTGATTGACATTGCGCGAAGCTGCTGCCTAGATGAGGCAGCTTGGGAGGAGCAATGCACGAGAAAGAGCGCCACAGGATCATTCTGTCCGCCGTCCAGGAAAAACCTGTGGTGACGGTGCCGGAACTGGTCGAACTGACGGAATCGTCCGAGGCGACGATCCGGCGCGACATCGCTGCGCTTCACCTGCAGAAGCGGCTTCGCCGCGTCCGCGGCGGCGCGGAATCAATCACGCCACCGCAATTCATGGGCATAGCCGGCCGGCCGTTCAGCGTGAACGAGGCGCTGCATGCCGCGCAAAAGCGAGCCATCGCTCGGGAGGCGGTCGAACTGTGCAAGGATGGCGACCCGATCATCATCAATGGCGGCACCACGACCTTCCAGATGGTGCATTTCCTGACCAACCGCCGGATGACGATCTTCACCAACTCGTTTCCGATCGCCGACCACCTGCTGAAGCATTCCAAGAACACGGTGATGCTTTCGGGCGGAACGATCTATCGCGAGCAGAACATCATCCTGTCGCCGTTCGAGAACGACGTGACGCGGAATTTCTACGCCAAGCGCATGTTCATGGGCGCGCAGGGGCTCGGCCCGCTCGGCCTGATGGAAGGCGACCCGCTGCTCATCCAGGCTGAGCAGAAACTGATCGACCAGGCGGACGAACTGGTCGTGCTGATCGACTCGTCGAAATTCCGGCAACGCTCGAGCCTTATTCTCTGCCGGCTGGGACGGATTTCGACTGTGGTGACCGACGCGGGCCTCGAGGACCGCGACGCAAAGATGCTGGAGGATGCTGGCGTTTCGCTGGTCGTGGCGAAAAACCAGCGTTCGAACAGCGAGGATGCTTCGCTGCAGGCATAGGCGGCGAGGAACAATGCAACCGCTCACGGGAGGAACCGACTAATGAGCATATTCAGGAAACTGCTGGCGACCGCGGCAATCGCGGCCGTCATGTTTGCCGGCCCGGCCAATGCAGAATCGACAAAGATCGCCCTGGTGGTGAAGTCGCTCGGTAACGGCTTCTTCGACGCCGCCAACAAGGGCGCCCAGGAAGCCGCCAAGGAACTCGGCGACGTGGAGGTGATCTACACTGGCCCGACCGCGGCGACAGCCGAGGGCCAGATCGAGATCGTCAATTCGCTGATCGCGCAGAACGTCAACGCAATCGCGATCTCCGCCAACGACCCGGACGCGCTGGTGCCGGTGCTGAAGAAGGCGATGGACCGCGGCATCACGGTCATCTCATGGGATTCGGGCGTCGCGCCGGAAGGCCGGCAGATGCACCTCAACCCCTCGGATACCGACCTGATCGGCGAGACGATCATCAAGCTCGCCGCCGACTACCTGCCTGAGGGCGGAGACGTGGCGATCCTGTCGGCCTCGTCGACGGCAACCAACCAGAACGCCTGGATCGAGGCGGCCAAGAAGGTCCTTCCGGAGAAATTCCCGAAGATCAATCTCGTGGCCACCGTCTATGGCGACGACGATTCGGTGAAGAGCACCAACGAAGCCAAGGGCCTGATCGCCAGCCATCCGGACCTCAAGGCGATTATCGCGCCGACCACGGTCGGCGTCGTTGCCGCCGCGCAGGTCGTCACCGACCAGAACCTGATCGGCAAGGTCAACGTGACCGGCCTCGCGCTGCCGTCCGAGTTCAAGCAGTTCATCGACAACGGCGCTTCGCAGGCGGTCGCGCTCTGGAACCCGATCGATCTCGGTTACTCGGCGGTCTATCTCGCTCACGGCATCGCAACGGGCAAGGCGAAAGCCGAACCCGGCGCAAGGCTGTCGATCGGCAAGGTTGGCGAAGTCACGCTCGACGACACCAATTCCGCTGCGATGGCGCCGCCCTTCCAGTTCGACAAGTCGAACATCGAAGAGTTCTCGAAGATCTATTGATCCGACAAGATGGCTGCGGCGGCTCGGTTTCGACTTTGCCGCCGCGGCTCACCTAACGACAGGGCTTGAGAGATAAATGCACACGGCAGCCCTGAAGGCAGAACGTCCGGCCAGCGCCGCGGATACCCCGATGCTGTCGCTTTCGGGCGTGAGCAAGAGCTTCCCCGGCGTGCGGGCGCTCCACAATGTCAGCCTTTCGCTCTATCCCGGCCAGGTTACGGCGCTAATCGGCGAGAACGGCGCAGGCAAATCGACGCTGGTCAAGATCCTGACCGGCATCTACCAGCCCGACGAGGGTGAAATCCGCATCGGCGGCGATACGGTGAAGCTGCCAACCGCCGACGCGGCGTTCCGGCACGGCATCACCGCGATCCACCAGGAGACCGTTCTCTTCGACGATCTGTCCGTCGCGGAAAACATCTTCCTCGGCCATGCGCCGCGCAACCGCTTCGGCCTGATCGACTGGCGCACCATGCGCGCCAACGCTCGCGAAGTGCTGGAAACCATGGGCGCCGGCCATATCGACGCCGACGCGCGCCTGCGCGATCTCGGCATCGCCAACAAGCATCTCGTCGCGGTCGCGCGCGCAATGTCGATCGACGCCCGGATCGTCATCATGGACGAACCGACCGCCGCGCTGTCGGCCAAGGAAATCGAGGAACTTTTCGAACTGATCGAGTTCCTGAAAAGCGATGGCAAGGCCATACTTTTCATCAGCCACAAGTTCGACGAGATCTATCGCATCGCCGATCGCTACACGGTGTTCCGCGACGGCGAGATGGTCGGCGAAGGATTGTTGGCCGACAAACCACAGAACGAGATCGTCAGGATGATGGTCGGCCGCGCCGTCGACCACATCTTTCCCGAACGCCAGCCGAAGATCGGCGCAACGATCCTCTCGGTGAGCGGCCTTTCGCATCCGACCGAATTCGACGGCATCGGTTTCGAACTGCGGCAGGGTGAAATCCTCGGCTTTTACGGGCTGGTCGGCGCGGGCCGCAGCGAGGTCATGCAGGCGATAGCCGGCATGACGCGCACCAGCGCCGGGAGCATTGCGCTCGACGGCGCGCCGATCGCCCCGAAATCTGCCGCCGAGGCCATCGAGGCCGGCATCGTCTATGTGCCCGAGGAGCGCGGACGCCAAGGCGTGGTGATCGGCCTGCCGATTTTCCAGAACGTTTCGCTCCCCTCGCTCGACCGCACCTCCAAATCCGGCCTGCTGCGGCTCGCGGAGGAATTCAGTCTTGCGCGAACCTACACCGAGCGTCTCGACCTCAGGGCGTCGTCACTCAGCCAGGATGTCGGGACGCTATCGGGCGGCAATCAGCAGAAGGTGGTGATCGCAAAATGGCTCGCGACGGAGCCGAAGGTCATCATCCTCGACGAACCGACCAAGGGCATCGACATCGGCTCAAAGGCCGCCGTGCACGGCTTCATGGCGGAACTCGTCGCCCAGCGGCTTTCGGTGATCATGGTGTCATCCGAACTGCCGGAAATCCTCGGCATGTCCGACCGCGTCATCGTCATGCGCGAGGGCCGCATCGCCGCAGTGTTCGACAACAAGGGGCTGGACGCCGAGACGCTGGTGCGGGCCGCAGCGGGGATCGCGGCATGAGCGCGCTCGCCAAAAACCGCGAGCTATGGCTCGTCGCCGCGATCGCCCTGCTCGTCGCTGTGATCACGCTGCGCTTCCCAGCCTTCGCGCGGCCGCAGAACCTCGCTGCGGTGTTCAACGACACTTCCATCCTGATGATCCTTGCCCTCGGGCAGATGGCGGTTATCCTGACACGCTCGATCGATCTCTCGATGGCGTCGAACCTTGCACTGACCGGCATGATCGTGGCGCTGACCAATGCCAATTTTCCCGGCATTCCGATCCCGCTGATCATCCTCGAAGCAATGGCGATAGGCGCGGCTCTCGGCGCCTTCAACGGAATGCTCGTCTGGAAGCTCGGCATTCCGGCGATCGTCGTCACACTCGGCACGTTGACTATCTTCCGCGGCGCAACCTTCGTCGTTGCCGGCGGGACCTGGGTCAATGCCGACCGGATGAGCCCGGCTTTCATCGCACTGCAGCGCGGCGAATTCCTCGGCTTGCCCGTCCTGTCCTGGTTCGCCATCGTGGCGATCATCGCCTTCTACCTCGTGATGACGCGAACGCCGGTCGGCCGCTCGATCTACGCCGTCGGCGTCAACCCGTCGGCCGCGGTATACGCTGGCATCGATGTCGGCCGCGCCAAGTTCATCGCCTTCTGCATCTCCGGCATGGTCGCGGGACTGTGCGGCTATCTGTGGGTGTCGCGCTATGTGATAGCCGCGACAGAGGTAGCCAATGGCTACGAACTCAACATCATCGCCGCCTGCGTCATCGGCGGAGTGTCGATCGCAGGCGGCATCGGTTCCGTCGGCGGAGCCGTGCTCGGCGCGCTGTTCCTCGGCATCATCAGCACCGCGCTGCCCGTCATCAACATCTCGCCCTTCTGGCAAATGGCGATCTCCGGCACGGCGATCCTCGCCGCCGTGATCCTCAACGCACGCAGCGAACGCAAGCAGGGGCGCATCATCCTGAAGAAGGCGGAAGCCGCATGAGCGCGATCGAAACCAGCGCCGCGCCGCGCAGGATACCCGACCGGCTCGATACGCCGCTCAAGGGAGCCGTGCTGTCGTGGGAGGCCCTGCTGATCGCCGTCGCGGTGGCGATCTTCGTCATCAACAGCCTGGCGTCGCCCTACTTCCTGAACGCGTGGTCGCTGTCCGATCTCACTTTCAACTTTACCGAAAAGGGCCTGATCGCGCTCGCCATGGCGCTTCTGATCATCAGCGGAGAAATCGACCTGTCGGTCGCGGCGATCATCGCACTTGCCTCAACCATGATGGGTATGGCGCTGCAGGCCGGGGCCGACACGCCCATGCTGGTTGCGATCGGCATCGGCACGGGGCTTCTGTGCGGGGCGTTCAATGGCCTGCTGGTCACCGGCCTCGGGCTGCCGTCGATCGTCGTCACCATCGGCACGATGAGCCTCTTTCGCGGGGTGGCCTTCATCATCCTCGGCGATCAGGCGTTCAAGGGCTACCCGGCGAGCTTCGCCTTCTTCGGCCAGGGCTATGTCTGGTGGGTGGTGTCTTTCGAACTGACGCTCTTTCTCGCCGCGGCGCTGGTCTACTGGTTCGTGCTGCACCGCACGAGCTTCGGCCGCCGCGTCTTCGCCATCGGCAACAATCCTGTCGCGGCGCAGTTCTCCGGCGTCCGGGAGGCGCGGGTGAAGTTCATCCTGTTCTGCCTCACCGGGCTGATGGCCGGCGTCGCCTCGGTGCTCATCACCTCGCGGCTCGGCTCGACGCGGCCCTCGATCGCCCAGGGCTACGAGTTGGAGGTGATCACGATGGTCGTGCTTGGCGGCGTCAGCATTCTGGGCGGCGCGGGCAGCATTGTCGGCGTTGTGCTTGCGGCCCTCATCATGGGCATGGTCACCTTCGGCTTCGGCCTGCTCAACGTGCCCGGCATCGTCATGTCGATCTTCATCGGCCTGCTGCTGATCCTGGTCATTGCGCTGCCCATCATCTGGCGGCGTCTGTTCGGACGGAGGCCCGCATGACCGGCGAGAAATACGCCTTCAGGATGAAGCTCAATCCGGGCATGAAGGATGAGTACCGGAAGCGCCACGACGAGATATGGCCGGAGCTGGTAGCGTTGCTGAAGGATGCCGGCGTCTCCGACTATTCGATTCATCTCGACGAGGAGACCAACACGCTGTTCGGCGTGCTCTGGCGGCGAAAGGACCACACGATGGACGAGTTGCCGAACCATCCGGTGATGAAACGCTGGTGGGCGCATATGGCCGATATCATGGAGACGAAGCCGGACAATGAGCCGGTCGCTGTGCCGCTCGAAGCCGTCTTCCACATGAAATGATGCGCCACGTAGCCGTCATCGACATCGGCAAGACCAACGCGAAGGTTGCGCTGGTCGACCTCGAACACATGCGGGAAGCCGCGGTCCGCACCCGCCCTAATGTTGTTCTTCGCGACGGCCCATACCCGCACTATGACGTCGAAGGGCTGTGGAGCTTCGTTCTCGACAGTCTGACAGTGATCAACCACGAGCAGCCGGTTGAGGCGATTGCGGTGACGACGCATGGCGCGACGGCCGTGTTGCTCGATGAGCAGGGAAACCTTGCCTTGCCGGTGCTCGACTATGAGCATGCCGGTCCCGATATGCTCGCGGCCGAGTACGACGCCGTTCGCCCGCCCTTCGAGGAAACCGGATCGCCGCGCCTGCCGTACGGGTTGAACGTCGGCGCGCAGATTTTCTGGCAGATGCAGACCTTTCCGGACGAGTTCGCGCGGACTGCGTCGATCGTCATGTACGCGCAATATTGGTCCTGGCGCCTGTCGGGCATGCTCGCGAACGAGGTGACCTCGCTCGGCTGCCATACCGATCTATGGAGCCCGCCGGCGCGCGACTATTCTTCGCTGGTCGATCGCCTGCATTGGCGAAAGCTGATGGCGCCGGTGCGCCGGGCCAGCGATAATCTTGGCCCGCTCCTCCCCGAAATCGCCGCGAAAACCGGGCCCGCAGGCAGCACGCCGGTTTATTGCGGCATCCACGATTCCAACGCTTCCCTGCTGCCGCATCTCTTCTCGCGAAAGCCCCCGTTCGCCGTCGTGTCCACGGGTACATGGGTGGTCTCGATGGCGGTCGGCGGCAAAGCGGTTTCGCTCGATCCGGCGCGCGACACGCTCATCAACGTGAACGCATTGGGCGATCCCGTCCCCTCCGCACGCTTCATGGGCGGCCGTGAGTTCGAAACGATCATGAGCGGCCGTGAGGCGCAATGGGATGAAGCGGACCAGGAGAGCGTGCTGAGAAAGGGCGTCATGCTTCTTCCCGCCGTCCAGCCGGGATCGGGGCCGTTTCCAGCGCTCAGGTCGAAATGGGTCCCCGCGGAGCCGGCCAATGCTGGACAGCGCACTTTCGCGGCTTCCTTCTACCTCGCTTTGATGACGGCAACTTGCCTGGAGCTTATTGGGGCGGACGGTCCCACGATCGTCGAGGGTCCGTTCGCCAGGAATTCGGCATTTGCCGGGATGTTGGTCGCCGCCACCGGCCGGCCGGTGGTAGCCGACAGCGCCGGCTCGA
>NZ_AHAM01000143.1 GCF_000236565.1 Mesorhizobium alhagi CCNWXJ12-2
CAGCGGCAGCGCCGGCACGACCTGATCCTCCCCCGTTTACGGGGGAGGGGGACCGCCGAAGGCAGTGGAGGGGGCGTTGCGGCAATCGTCTCTGGAGCGCTCCGCTGATGCCCCGCAAGACCATGATCGAGGCGATCCGCGACGCCATGGACGTGTCTATGGGCAAGGACGACAATGTCGTCGTGTTCGGCGAGGATGTCGGCTATTTCGGCGGCGTCTTCCGCTGCACTCAAGGGCTGCAGCAGAAATACGGCGTAACCCGCTGCTTCGACGCGCCGATCAGCGAGCTTGGCATCGTCGGCGCCGCGCTCGGCATGGCGGCCTACGGGTTGCGGCCTTGCGTGGAGGTGCAGTTCGCAGACTACGTCTATCCGGCCTACGACCAGATCGTCTCGGAAGCGGCGCGCATCCGCTACCGCTCCAACGGCGAGTTCACCTGCCCGATGGTCATCCGCATGCCGACCGGCGGCGGCATTTTCGGCGGACAGACCCACAGCCAGAGCCCGGAGGCGCTGTTCACCCATGTCTCGGGCCTGAAGGTGGTGGTGCCGTCCAATCCGCACGACGCCAAGGGGCTGCTGATCGCCTCGATCGAGGATCCTGACCCGGTCATCTTCCTGGAGCCGAAGCGGCTCTATAACGGCCCCTTCGACGGCCACCATGACCGTCCGGTGACGCCGTGGTCGAAGCATCCGCTCGGCGAAGTACCGGACGGCCACTATTCCACCCCGCTCGGCAAGGCCGAGATCAGGCGTCAGGGTGCGGACGTGACCATTCTCGCCTATGGCACCATGGTCTATGTCGCCGAGGCGGCGGCCGAGGAGACCGGCATCGACGCCGAGATCATCGACCTGCGCACGCTCCTGCCGCTCGACCTCGACGCCATCGTTGCCTCGGTGAGGAAGACCGGCCGATGTGTGGTCGTGCACGAGGCGACGCTGACTTCCGGTTTCGGCGCGGAACTGGCCGCACTGGTGCAGCAGCATTGCTTTTATGAACTCGAAGCGCCGATCGCCCGCGTCACCGGCTGGGACACGCCGTACCCGCACGCCCAGGAATGGGATTATTTTCCGGGTCCGGCCCGCGTCGGCCAGGCGTTGCGCGAAACGATGGAAGCATAAGATATGGCCGAGCACACGATCAAACTCCCGGACGTCGGCGAAGGCGTGGCGGAGGCCGAGCTTGTCGAATGGCATGTCAAGGTCGGCGATCTGGTGCGCGAGGATTCGATCCTGGCCGCCGTCATGACCGACAAGGCGACGGTCGAGATCCCCTCCCCTGTCGACGGCGAGATCACCTGGCTGGGCGCGGAAATCGGCGACACGATCGCCGTCGGCTCGCCGCTGATCCGGCTGAAGGTCCAGGGTGGCAAAGACGTTCCCGCCGTGGAAGCGGTGGCGGCGAAACCGGCCATGGACGACGACCAGGAGGAAGCGCCGCTCGCCGACGGCATGGCCGAAGAGGGAGAACACATCCCGTCGCCTCCCGAAAAGCCCGCAACCGCCGCAGCGGAGAAAGCCGCCGCACCCGCGCCAACCAAGGCTGCACCGGCTGCCGCTCCGGCCAGGCCGGGTGCGAGGTCCGCAACCGCGGGCGCGCCGCGCGCCGAAGGCGAAAAGCCGCTGGCTACACCGGCTGTCCGTCTTCGGGCGAAAGAGGCCGGTGTCGATCTGCGCCAGGTTCCGGGCAGCGGCCCGGCCGGTCGCATCACCCATGAAGACCTCGACGCCTTCATCGCGCGCGGCCCGCAGGCGGCGCGTCCAGCCGGGCTACAGCGCAACGACACGGTCGATGACATCAAGATCGTCGGGCTGAGGCGCAAGATTGCCGAAAAGATGGCGCTGGCGAAATCGCGCATCCCGCACATCACTTATGTCGAGGAGATCGACGTGACGGCGCTGGAGGATCTGCGCGCAGCCCTCAACAAGGGCAAGCGCGCCGACCAACCAAAGCTGACGGTGCTGCCCTTCCTGATGCGGGCGATGGTGAAGGCAATCGCCGAACAGCCCGGCTTGAACGCCATTTTCGACGACGAGGCCGGCATCGTGCACCGCCACGGCGGCGTCCATATCGGCATCGCAGCGCAAACCGCGTCGGGGCTGGTCGTGGCGGTCGTCAAGCACGCCGAGGCGCGTGATCTCTGGGACTGCGGCGCGGAGGTCAACCGGCTGGCCGAAGCGGCCAAGGCCGGCACGGCGACCCGCGAGGAACTGTCGGGCTCGACCATCACCATCACCTCGCTCGGCGCGATGGGCGGCGTTGCGACCACGCCGGTCATCAACCACCCGGAAGTGGCTATCGTCGGCGTCAACAAGATGATGGTGCGGCCGGTCTGGGATGGGACGCAGTTCATTCCGCGCAAGATGATGAACCTGTCGTCGAGCTTCGACCACCGCGTCGTCGACGGTTGGGACGCGGCGGTCTTCGTCCAGCGCATCAAGACGCTGCTGGAGACCCCGGCGCTGATTTTCGTGGAGGGATGACGGTGATGGG
>NZ_AHAM01000142.1 GCF_000236565.1 Mesorhizobium alhagi CCNWXJ12-2
GCGGCGGTCGCCCGGCTCGACGCTGAAGCCCTTCATCTATGGGCTGGCGTTCGAACAGGGGCTGGTGGCGCAGGAAACGCTGATCGAGGACCGCCCGGCCGATTTCGCCGGGTACCGGCCGAAGAATTTCGACATGAGCTACCAAGGCGATGTCAGCGTCAGGCAGGCGCTGCAGCTTTCGCTCAACGTGCCTGCGGTGCGGTTGCTCGACGCCGTCGGCCCGGCGCGGCTTGTGGCGCGCTTCCGCAGGGCAGGCGTGACGCCCGAACTGCCGCCCGGCGAGACGCCCGGCCTCGCCATTGGGCTCGGCGGCGTCGGCGTATCGCTGCGCGATCTGGTGCAGCTTTACACCGGCCTCGCCAATGGCGGGCGGGCGAAGCCGCTGCGCGACAGCACTGAAGCCGGGGAGCCACCGTCTGCCGAAGGCGTCATCCTGGAAGCGCAGGCGGCGTGGCAGGTCACGGACATGCTGGCCGGCGTCAGGCCGCCGGAGGGCGCCGCGCCGCGCGGCATCGCCTACAAGACCGGCACCTCCTACGGCTACCGCGACGCGTGGTCGGTCGGCTATGGCGGCCGCCATGTCCTCGGCGTCTGGGTCGGCCGCCCCGATTCCGGCTCGGTGCCCGGCCTGTCCGGCTTTGTCTCGGCGGCGCCGATCCTGTTCGAGGGCTTCGCGAAATCGGGGCTCGCCGCCGTGCCGCTCCCCCGCGCGCCGGCGGGCGTTTTCCATGCCAGGCGCGAGGATCTGCCGGTCACGCTTGAGCGCTTCGGTCCGGGCGGTGACGGAGTTGCCCTCGCCGCGATCTCCGAACCAGCGCCGCAGATCGTCTTTCCGCCCGACGGCGCGCGCGTCGAACTCGGCGCTTCCACGGCCGAGGCGACACCGCTGGTGCTGAAGCTGCAGGGCGGCCGCGCGCCGTTCCGCTGGCTGGCCAACGGCAAGCCGCTGACCGAGACGGTCCGCCGCCGCACCGCGACGTGGCAGCCCGACGGCACGGGCTATTCGACGCTGACGGTGATTGATGCGGCCGGCCGCGCGGCCAGCGTCAGGGTGTTCGTGCAATAGCGGCGAGATCTTCTCGCCTGTGAAAGCCAGCAATTCCAGCGGCTTGTCGCCATTTCCAGAATCATCAAGACAACCGCCGGATTCTTTACATCAACAATTCAGACAACGCGCACAACAGCGTTTTCCCGAAAATTTTTGCAGATCAATTCCCGGCGCGGCAAGACCGGAAAAATCCGCCCCGGCGCGCCCAGCGACATGATTGGCTGGCGAAGGCCACCGCCCGCGCCATATAATTTCGCGCCGATGTTTTGCCACCCGAACAAGCCGCTCGCCGCCCGTCAGCGAAGATGGGCGGGGCTTGATCGCCGGTTGCGGCGGTGGAATGAATGGCCTGCAGCCAACCGTCCTTCGGCCCGGAGTATCACGGATGCCCCAGAAAAATGTGCTCAGCCTCCACGTTCCGGAACCGGAAGTGCGGCCGGGCGGCACGCCCGATTTCTCCAACGTTCCGATCCCCAAGGCCGGTTCCGTGCCGCGGCCGGAAGTGGATGTCGATCCGCGCGCGATCCGCGACCTCGCCTATTCGATCATCCGTGTCCTGAACCGCGAGGGCGAGGCGGTCGGGCCGTGGGCCGGCACGCTGACCGACGAGGAATTGCTGGAAGGCCTGCGCCACATGATGACGCTGCGCTCCTTCGATGCCCGCATGCAGACGGCGCAGCGCCAGGGCAAGACCTCCTTCTATATGCAGCATATGGGCGAGGAAGCGGTGAGCTGCGCCTTCCGCAGAGCGCTCCTGCCCGGCGACATGAATTTCCCGACTTATCGCCAGGCCGGCCTGCTGATCGCCGGTGGCTATCCCATGGTCGACATGATGAACCAGATCTATTCCAATGAGCGCGACCCGCTGAAGGGGCGGCAACTGCCGGTCATGTACGCCTCGAAGGAGCACGGCTTCTTCTCGATTTCCGGCAATCTGACCACGCAATATATCCAGGCGGTCGGCTGGGCGATGGCCTCGGCGATAAGGAACGACACGAAAATCGCAGTCGGGTGGGTGGGTGACGGCGCCACCGCGGAGAGCGACTTCCATGCCGCGCTCGTCTTCGCCTCGACCTACAAGGCGCCGGTCGTGCTCAACATCGTCAACAACCAGTGGGCGATTTCGACCTTCCAGGGCATTGCGCGCGGCGGCTCCGGCACGTTTGCGGCGCGCGGCCTCGGCTTCGGCATTCCGGCACTCAGGGTCGATGGCAACGACTATCTGGCCGTGCATGCCGTCGCCAAATGGGCGGCCGAGCGCGCCCGCAGAAATCTCGGGCCGACGCTGATCGAACACGTCACCTACCGCGTCGGCGCCCATTCGACCTCCGACGACCCGTCCGCCTATCGGCCAAAGGAGGAATCCGCGGCATGGCCACTGGGCGACCCGGTGCTGCGGCTGAAGAACCACCTGATCGTCCGCGGCCTCTGGTCGGAGGAGCGCCACAAGCAGACGGAGGCCGAAATCCTGGATACGGTGATCGCCGCGCAGAAGGAGGCGGAGAGCCACGGCACGCTGCATGCCGGCGGCAAGCCTTCGGCGCGCGACATGTTCGAGGGCGTCTATGCCGAGATGCCGCCGCATCTGCGCCGCCAGCGCCAGCAGGCGGGAGTTTGAGATGTGTAAAATGCCGATAGCCGCAGACGCGCCCCCTCCACCATGCTTCGCATGGTCCCCCTCCCCCGCTTCGC
>NZ_AHAM01000141.1 GCF_000236565.1 Mesorhizobium alhagi CCNWXJ12-2
CGCCCTTCGAGGTCGCCAGATCCTGCTCGAACTCGGACGCGTTCATGTGCTCCTTGCCGCGGCGGTAGCAGATCGTCACCTCTTCGGCGCCGAGCAGCTTCGACTGGACCGCGGCGTCAATCGCCGTCATGCCGCCGCCGATGACGACGACGCGGCGGCCGACCGGCAAATCGGACAAGTCCTCAGCCTGTCGAAGGGCGGCGATGAATTCGACCGCGTTCACGACGCCGTCGGCGTCCTCGCCCTCGACACGAAGCCCGTTGATGCCGCCAAGGCCCATGCCGAGGAAGACGGCATCGTAGGTCTTGACCAGGTCCGGCAGGAAGTAGTCGCGGCCGAGCGCCTTGCCCTCGACCACGTCGATGCCGCCGATGGCGGTGACGTAGTCAACTTCTGCCTGGGCGAAATCGTCGGTGCTTTTATAGGCGGCGATGCCGTATTCGTTGAGGCCGCCGGCCTTGGGCCGTGCCTCGAGGATCGTCACATCGTGGCCGTAACGCGCAAGCCGATGGGCGCAGGCGAGGCCGGCCGGACCGGCGCCGACCACGGCGACCTTCCGGCCTGTCGGCTGGGCGCGCTTGTAGAACTGCTTTTCCATCGCCATGGCGACATCGGTGGCGTAGCGCTGCAGCCGGCCGATCTGAACCGGCTTGCCCTCGGCCATCTCGCGCACGCAGACCTCCTCGCACAGCGTCTCCGTTGGGCAGACGCGCGCGCACATGCCGCCGAGGATATTCTGGTCGAAGATGGTCTTGGCCGAGCCGAGCGGATTGCCGGTGGCGATCTGCCGGATGAACAGCGGGATATCGATCGAGGTCGGGCACGCATTCATGCATGGCGCATCGTAGCAGAAATAGCAGCGATCCGCCTCGACCAGCGCCTCGTGGCGGTCGAGCGGCGGATGCAGGTCGGAAAAATTCTCGGCGTATTTTTCGGGCGAAAGCCGGTCTCCGGCTATGCCTTCCTTGAACTGGCCTTCCGGCATCGTGCAGTTCCCCTTAGCTGGCTTTGTCGCTGGCTTGTTTTTCAGGAAGGCTAGCACGTTTTGATTTTTTATCAATCGGTCAAATATTGAAGAGGGCTTAATATGGTTTGCAAAAGACCGCCAAACGTCTGAGATAAATCCTCCTCAGCTTGCCTTCCGAGCCGCAAGGCCACCAGATTCTATCTGGAGAAAGAACAATGAGCAGATTTCCGAAGATTTTGGACCAAGAGGAGCAGGAACTCATCGCTTTGAGCGAGGAGGACGGATGGGTTTCAACCGGCAACACCGAGGAGCAGCGCGCATTCTGGCAGAAGGTGGCGCGAGACACCCTCGACGGCGAGCGGCAGCGCATCTCGATTTCGATCCCCAAGCGCGATCTGGCCAAGTTAAAGACCCGGGCCGCCGAAGAGGGCATGCCCTATCAGACGCTGATCAATTCGATCCTGCACAAATATGTCGAGAGTTGAGCGGGCAAAGTTTGAGCTCAACTACTAATCCCGCTCACCTTCGACTTCCAGAAGTTGGCCTCCAAGCTCACCTGCTCTCACGGTCCTCAGATGATATTGGACCTTAAGGTGTTGTCCCTTGTGCCGGCGTTCTACGATGCACGGCGGGCTTGCTACTTTTGCTGCATTCTTGAGAGCCGCCGAGATCCCTGTCTGAATGCCCAATTTATCGACAAGCCGGTGGCGGAAGATCCAACCGGATATCAATTCTGCGAACAAAGTATCTGAGATAGTGGACATCGATCTCTCGCTGGTTCGGGACGAAGATCAGAACACGCGAACCGAGCGTAGCAAAATCACTACCGTTCAGTCACCCCCGCATGCGCTCCAGATTGGCGTCGAAGAGCGGGGCAGGCTGGATTCGGGCGGGATAGCGCTTGCCGAGCAGTTCGATCTCGAAGCCGCCGCTTTCGTCGGCGATCTCCTTCGGCACATAGCCCATGGCCACCGACGCCTTCGAGCCATGGGCGTAGCCACCGGAGGTGACCCAACCGCGCACTTCGCCGGAAAACCAGATCGGCTCGTCGCCGATGACGTCGGCGTCGTCGGTTTCGACGATGAAGGCGCGGAGCCGCAGCCTGCCGCCCGATGCGCGCTCGACCAGAGCGCCGGCCTCGCCTATGAAATCGGCATCCTTCCCATAGGCGACGAAGCGGTCGAGCCCGGCTTCGAGCGGACCGTAGATCGGCCGGTATTCGCGCGCCCAGGAGCCGTAGTTCTTCTCCAGCCTGAGCGCGTTGAGCGCCCGGGAACCGAACAGGCCGATGTCGAACTCTTCTCCCGCCGTCATCAGGCTGTGGAACACGGCGCGCTGGTATTCCGGCTCTACCCAGATTTCGTAGCCGAGATCGCCGGTGTAGCTGACGCGGCCGACAAGGCAGGGAGCCATGCCTATATCGAGCTTCTTCACATCCATGAACTTGAACGCCGCATTGGAGACGTCCGCGTGCGTGACCTTCGCCAGCAGGTTGCGGGCGTCAGGTCCGGCGATCGACAGTCCGGTGAGTTTCGCGCCTAGCGCCTCGACGGTCACCGAACCGTCCTTCGGCAGGTGCTTTTCGAACCAGCGCATATGATACTGCTCGGCGATGCCGGAGCCGGCGATGAACCACTCCCGGTTGCCAAGTCTCGCCAGCGAGAAGTCGCCGATCAGCTTGCCGTCTTCCTTCAGCATCGGGGCAAGCGTCATGCGGCCGGGCTTCGGCAGCTTGCAGGCAAGCATCTTGTCCAGCCACGCTTCGGCGCCCTGCCCCTTCACCCGGTATTTGGCGAAGTTCGATATTTCGGAGAGGCCAACGCTTGTCCGCACGGTCCGGCATTCATTCGCCACGTGCTCGAAATCGGTCGAGCGCCGCCACGAGAAATCGTCCTTGACGCCTTCGGGCGCGAACCAGAGCGGCACTTCGAGACCGTAGGACACGCCCCATTGCGCGCCCTTGGCGGAAAGCAGGTCGTATATCGGCGTGGTCTTCAGCGGCCGGCCGGCGGGCAGTTCCTCATTGGGAAAGCGGATGGAAAAGCGGCGCGAATAGTTTTCGCGCACTTTTGCGTTGGTGTAGGTCATCGACGCCCAGTCGCCGTAGCGCGAGACATCCATCGCCCAGATGTCGGCGCCCGGATCGCCCTGGATCATCCAGTTGGCGAGCGCCAGGCCGACGCCGCCGCCTTGGGAGAAACCGGCCATCACCCCGCATGCGACCCAGAAGCCAGGCAGGCCGCGCACCGGCCCGACCAGCGGATTGCCGTCGGGCGCGAAGGTGAACGGGCCGTTGATGATCTGTTTTATCCCGGTGTTCTGGAACGCCGGGAAATGGCGGAAGCCGACTTCGAGCGACGGCGCGATGCGGTCGATGTCCGGCTCCAGCAACTCGTGGCCGAAGTTCCACGGCGTCTCGAATTCCGACCAGGGCTTGTTGGCCTTCTCATAGGTGCCCATCAGCATGCCGCCGCGCTCCTGGCGCAGGTAAAGCTCGCCGTCGAAATCAATTGCGTGGATGATCTCGGTACCGGTTTTATCATTCCAGGCCTTCACCTCGGGCATGTCCTCCGTAATGAGGTACATGTGCTCCATGGCGAGCACCGGCAGTTCCAGCCCGACCATACGGCCGACCTCGCGCGCCCACAGGCCGCCGGCATTGACGACATGCTCGGCAACGATCTCGCCCTTGTTGGTGACGACGCGCCACTTACCGTCGGGCAGGCGGACAATGTCCTCGACCTTGGTGAAACGCTCCACCTCCGCGCCGAGCGCGCGGGCAGCCTTGGCATAGGCATGGGTGACGCCGGACGGGTCGAGATGGCCGTCGACCACAGTGCGGACCGCGCCGACAAATTCCTTCGGGTCGAGCAGCGGCATGATCTCGCCGGCTTCGCTCGCCGAGATCTCCTCAAGTTCGATGCCGAGATAGCGGCCCTTGGCGACGAGGCCGCGCAGCCAATCCATGCGCGCCTGCGTGGCGGCAAGCATGACGCCGCCGGTCAGGTGCACGCCGGTCGCCTGGCCGGACAGCGCCTCGATCTCCTTGTAGAGCTCGATCGTGTATTTCTGCAGCTTGGCGACGTTGGGATCGCCATTGACCGTGTGCATGCCGCCGGCGGCGTGCCAGGTCGAGCCGGAGGTCAGCTCGTCGCGCTCCAGCAGCACGACATCGGTCCAGCCATGCTTGGCCAGATGGAACAGCACAGAGCAGCCGACGACGCCTCCGCCGATGACCACGACCTGGGTGTGCGATTTCATATTTTCTCTCGGTGTTCAGTGGGTTGAACGGGTTTTGGGATTCAGGATGGGAGGGAGATGATTCAGGATGTGAGGAGCCATGCGGCCGTCTTGAGGCTGCACATGCCCCCTCCACCGCCTTCGGCGGTCCCCCTCCACCGCTTCGCAGGGGAGGAACTGGCGTCGCCGCTGATCCTCCCCCGTTTACGGAGGAGGGGGACCATGCGAAGCATGGTGGAGGGGGCGCGGTTAGTCGAACAAACCGCACGCCTCACGGCTCCCCCGCCCCGATCTCTTCCTTGCGTTTCGCCACATAGGCTTCCATCTCCTCGCGCACCGAAGCGTCCATGGCCGGCTCGACATATTCCTCCAGCGCTTTCTTCCATACGCGCGTGGCTCGGGCGGTGGCGTCGAGGCCGCCGGCCTCCCGCCACGCCTCAAAGTTATGCCAATTGGAGAGCAGCGGCTGGTAGAAGGCGGTGGAGTAGCGCTCCAGCGTGTGCTGCGCGCCGAAGAAATGGCCGCCGGTCGGGACGCGGCCGAGTGCGTCGAGCGCCAATTCACCTTCATTGACTTCGATGGGTTTCAGGAACTCCATCATATGCTGGATCAGCTCGACGTCGATGATGAACTTCTCGAAGGACGCGGTCAGCCCGCCCTCCTGCCAGCCTGCGGCGTGGTAGACGAGGTTGCCGTGGCCGAGCACCGCGCCCCACAGCGCCATCATGGTTTCGTAGGCGCCCTGCGCGTCGGCCGCGTTGGAGGCAGAGCCGGGTGTCGTACGGTAAGGCAGGTTGTACCTGCGCGCGAGTTGGCCGGACGCGATGTTAGCCTTGGTGTTTTCCGGCGTGCCGAAGGCCGGCGCGCCCGAGCGCATGTCAACGTTCGAGGTGAAGGCACCATACATAACCGGCGCGCCGGGGCGGACGAGTTGGGTCAGCACCACGCCGAACAGCGCCTCGGCGTTCTGCTGCGCAAGCGCGCCGGCGAGCGTCACCGGGCTCATGGCGCCCATCAGCGTGAACGGCGTGACGGCGACAGACTGGCCGTGTTCGGCCATCGCCATCAGACCGTCCGACATGAACTCGTCGTAGCGCCGCGGCGAGTTGACGGAGATGACCGTGGTGACACCAGGGTCGCGCGCCAGTTCGTCCAGCGTCAGCCCGCGCGAGATCGCCATCATCCTGACGCCGTCCAGCGCCCTGCCCCGGCCGATCGCCGAGACGTGGAACGCCTTGTCGGTCAGGGTGAGATTAGCGAAATAGGTGTCGAGATGACGCGAATTGGCTGGCAGCTCGACCGGCGCGCAGACCTGGTTGCCGATCAGGTGAATGCAGTTGAAATGCTGCGCCAACCGCACGAGGTCTGAATAGTCGCGCAGATTGCCGGCACGGCGGCCGCGTTCCATGTCATGGACGTTGGGCGGGCCGGCGACGAGAGTAAAATTGATCGTGTCGCCGCCGAGATGGATCTTTCGCTCGGGATTGCGCGGCGTCAGCGTGTAAGTCGGCCGGATGGTCTTCAGCGCCTGGTCGACGAGACCACGGTCGAGCCAGACGGTTTGCGTCGCATGGTCGACCTTCGCCCCAGCCTTCTCGAAAAGGGCCAGAGCGCGGGAACTCATCAGCTCGATGCCGAAATTTTCCAGAATGTGCAGCGAGGCTTCGTGGATGGCCTCGATCTGGTCGTCGGACAGCAGCGCCATCGGCGGATACGGATTGCGCACCCGGCGCAGCGGCAATTGCGGAATGGCGGCTGGTCCGCGATTGTTGGTCCGCTCGGCGCCGCGCTTTCGTCTGGGTTCGGTCATGCTCGCATCAATACGCCGCCTGGGCAGGCCCGCTGCCAAAAATCCGGCATCAGCGGACGCGATTTTAGCCAGAGCGTCATTGCTGGGCGGCGATGAAAACGAAAGCGTCGTTGGGCGTCGCATTATTGATATTGCGCGGCGATCAATCCGGCAGCCGGCGCCTGGTTAAGGAATGCCGCAAGATTCCCTTTATGTTTTCAGCCTAATGCTTCGCCGATGCATGCATCGGGTTTTAGTAAAGTTGTACCGATCGCCGCCCTCGCGCTGGCGCTTTCCGCCTGCGCGACCGCACCCAGCCACATCAACAATGTCTGCGCCGTGTTCGAACAGAACGACGGCTGGTTCAACAATTGGCATCGCGAGGCCAAGCAGGCCGAACGCAAGCACGGCGTGCCCGTTCCCGTGCTGATGGCGACGCTTCGCAAGGAATCCGGCTTCAAGAGCAACGCCAGGCCGCCGCGCACCAAGCTGCTCGGCTTCATCCCCTGGAAACGGCAATCGAGCGCCTACGGCTATTCCCAGGCGCTGGACGGCACATGGGCGCAATACAAGACCGAGACCGGCAATTTCGCCGCCCGCCGCAACAGCTTTGCCGATGCGGTGGATTTCGTCGGCTGGTACCATTCCAAGACCGCCGACACATACGGCGTCGCCCGCAACGACACGTTCAATCTATACTTGGCCTATTACGCCGGCTGGGGCGGCTATAAACGCGGCGATTGGCGCAGCAATGCCAGCCTGCAGCGCTACGCCCGCGACACGGAAGCAATGGCGCAGAAATACGTGTCCCAACTGGCACAGTGCCGTTAGGCAATATCCGAAAGTCACAACCTCGGATCGGTCCTTAGCGGGGCCTCCTGCCGAACACCTTGATATATTCGGCCTCGCCGCCCTTTGCGAGCGCCTTGGCCTGGCGCACCCAGTCGTCACGTTCGATGCGGCCGGAAAAATTCAGATATCCGCTGACCCAGGCGCGTTCGGTCTTCTTCCACGCCGCAATCTGCGCATAGGTGTAGATGCCGAGTTCGTTGAGCAGGCGCTCGATCTTGGGGCCGATGCCGGAAATAAGCTTCAGGTCGTCAGGTTGGGCCGGCCTTGCAATCCCCGCAGGACGGCCTCTGTCAACGGCAGCCCGGGCAGGTTCGGCCGGCATCTTGCCGGACGGCTTCGGAGCAGCCTTGGCGGGTTTAAGTTGCGTGGCGACACGAGGCGTTTTCGCGGCTGGCGCCTTGGCGCCTGATTGAAGCGCGGCAAGGGAAGCGGGTGTCGCTTTCGTCGCTGACGCCGGTTTGGCATTTGCTTTGGTCGAAGGCTTGGCCCGCGCGGTCTTCGCGCTGCCCGACTGGTTAGGCGTCTTTGGAGCACGGCCGGTTGCATCCTGCGCGCGCTCTTCCACCGTCTCCTCGAAGGCCGAGGGCACGTCGGCGTCGTCAGCCTGCCTGCCCTCGCCGACCTGCAGTGGACTGGCGGGAAGCGCCGAGGAAGGATCCGACGGGTCGATGTCGGCGCCCTGCCCGCCGCGATCGTCGCGAACCTCCTCGCGGCGCGTGCGCGCCTTGGCCTCGGCTTCCCGAGCTTCGGCGCCAGCCATGCCGGCTTCGGGCGTTGCGGTCTTGCCGTGCGGACGCTGCGGCGGCCGGCCGGCAAAGCCCGGATCCGCGCCCCGGCCTTCCGGCCGCTGCGGCGTGTCGGCGGGAACGGCGTCCGCTACGGGCGCGTGATCGTCACCGCCGGAGAAGCTGATCACCGGCTCCATCGTCGCCAGAACGTCGTCGTCGAGCCAGCACAGGCTGCGATGCCCGTTGCCGAGATCCTTGAACGGCGGCAACTGCGTCTCGCAGAGATTGTCCGGAACGAGATGCTTGCGCGGGCAGCGGGTCTGGAACGGGCAGCCCGAGGGTGGGTTCATGGCCGAGGGAATGTCGCCTTCGAGCACGATGTGCTTCTTGACCACGCTGGTATCGGCGATCGGGATCGCCGAAAGCAGCGCCTCCGTATAGGGGTGGTAGGGCGGCGAGAAAATCTGGTCGGTCGTGCCCTGCTCGACGATGTGGCCGAGATACATGACGACGACGCGGTCGGCGATGTAGCGCACCACTGACAGATCGTGGCTGATGAACAGCATCGTCGTCTTGGACTCGCGCTGTATGTCCATCAGGAGTTCGGTAACGGCCGCCTGCACCGAAACGTCGAGCGCCGAGACCGGCTCGTCGGCGACCACCACCTGCGCGCGGCCGGCGAAGGCGCGCGCCACGCCGATGCGCTGTTTTTGTCCGCCTGAAAGCTGCCGCGGCATGCGCTCGGCAAAAGCGCGTGGAAGCTTGACCAGGTCGAGCAGTTCCAGCATGCGGTTGCGCCGCTCGGCGGGGTTCCTGCCGACGCCGAACTTTTCGAGTGTGCGGATGATCTGAGAGCCGACCGAATGGCTTGGGTTGAGCGTGTCGAACGGGTTCTGGAAGACCATCTGGATCGACGAGACGGTCTTCACGTCGCGGTCCTCGATCCCGATCGACTGGATTTCGCTGTTGCCGAGCGTGACCGTGCCGGAGCTTGCCGTCTCAAGGCCGAGCAGCACCTTGGCCAAAGTCGACTTGCCGCAGCCGGATTCGCCGACGATAGCGACGGTCTCGGATTCGCGCGCCTCGAAGCTGATCGCCTCGTTGGCCTTGACGACGCGGCCCTCGCCGCTGCCGCCGAAGATTTCGTTGGCGGCGACCTTGTAGTACTTCTTCAAGTCGTTGATCTTGAGCACGGGCGCGCCGGGCGTAACCGGTTCCTTGTGCGTCCTGGCGCCTTCCGGCACCGCCGACCAGTCTATCTCGTTGAAGCGCACGCAGCGGCTGAAATGATTGTCGTGGCCTTCGACCGGAATCATCGGGATCTCGGCGGCGTTGCAGACGCCCTCGACGAAATGGTGGCAGCGCGGCCCGAAATTGCAGCCCTTCGGCCGCTCATGCGGCAGCGGGAGCTGACCGGGAATCGAGATCAGCGGCCGTGAATTCTTGTCCGCGCCGGGCAGCGGGATCGAGCGGAACAGCCCCTGCGTATAGGGGTGGCGCATGCGATCGAACACGTCCTTGATGTTGCCAGTCTCGACCGCCTCGCCCGAATACATCACGGTGATGCGGTCGCAGGTTTCGAGGATCAGGCCGAGATTGTGCGACACGAAGATCATCGACGTGCCGAACTCCTTGCCGAGCCCCTTGACCAGTTCGACGATGCCGGCCTCCACCGTCACGTCGAGCGCGGTCGTCGGCTCGTCGAGAAGCAGCAGTGCCGGTTTGGACAGCAACGCCATCGCGATGACGATGCGCTGCTGCTGGCCGCCCGAAAGCTGGTGCGGATAGGATTTCATCATGCGCTCGGGGTCGGGCAGCCGCACCGATTTCAGCATTGCGAGGGAACGGTTGTAAGCTTCCTCCTTCGACGCCTTGTCGTGGAGCAGCGGCACTTCCATCAACTGGCGGCCGACCTTCATGGCCGGGTTCAGGCTCGCCATCGGCTCCTGGTAGATCATCGCGATCTTGTTGCCGCGGATCGCCTGCAACTCCTCCTGGGACATATCGCCCATATCGCGGCCCTGGAATTTTATCCGCCCGCCGACGATTTTGCCGATGTTTGAAAGGTCGCGCATGATGCCGAGCGAGACCGTCGACTTGCCGCAGCCGGATTCCCCGACGATGCCCATCGCCTCGCCGGGCATGACCGTGCAGGAAAAATCCATGACGGCCGGTATCTCGCCGCGCCGCGTGAAGAAGGAGATGGAGAGGTTCTCGATTTCGACGATCGGTTCGGTGGGATTCCTGACAGCCTCGTTCATATCGATTCTCCGTCAGTCTTTCATCGATTGTTCGCGCAGAGCGTCGGCGAGAAGATTGAGCCCCAGCACGAAGGACATCAGCGCGACCGTCGGCGGCAGCGCCGGATGGATATAGGAGCGCAGGAGCCGGCTGGCATCCTTGATCGCGGTACCCCAGTCAGGGCTTTCCGGCGCCAGCCCCAGGCCGAAATAGCCGAGCGTACCCAAGAGGATGGTTGTATAGCCGATGCGCAGGCAGGCATCCACGATCAGTGGTCCGCGTGCGTTGGGCAGTATCTCCCACAGCATGATGTACCACGGGCTTTCGCCGCGCGTCTGGGCCGCGGCGACGTAGTCGCGCGTCTTGATGTCCATGACCAGGCCGCGAACAATGCGGAACACGCCCGGACTAGACGCAAACACCACGGCCACGAAGATGTTGAGCTGGTTCGGCTTGATCGACACGATGCCCAGCGGGTCGGCGTTGAATACCAGGCCGGCATAAATCCAGCCGCCGATCAAAAGCGTCAGGCCGATCTGGATGTAGACCCGGTCGGGGCGGTTCTTGAAACGTGTGTAGAACAGCGCGGAAAAGAAGATGATCGGGAACAGGAAGAACAGCCCGGCCATGCCGTAGGGGATCGGCGTCTCCATGATGCCAGGGGTCACCAGCAGGTAGAAGAGCAGGATGACGGGGAAGGCCAGCACCAGATTGGCCAGGAACGAAAGCACCGAATCGATGCGCCCGCCATAGTAGCCGGCAGGCAGCCCGAGCGTGATGCCGACCATCAGCGCGAAGGCCGTGGCCGCCGGCGCGATGATCAGCACGATCTGGCTGCCATAAACCATGCGGGAAAACACGTCGCGCGCCAGCTTGTCGCCGCCGAACAGATAGGCCTGGCCGGATGCGGCGTCGATCGCGCCCGGCAGCGCATCTTTCATGATCGGTATCTGCGCCAGCGGATTGAAGGGCGCGATGGTTCCGGCGAATATCGCCGTAAACAGCCAGAAGAAGCATATGCCGACGCCGACAATGCCGACGCCCGAATCGAACAGCTGCCCGTAGAGACCGAGCTTCTTCTTGTAGACGAAGCTCGCCCCCATGATGATCGCCAGCGCCAGCCAGACCGGCCAGAAGCGGGCGAGAACGCCGAGAAAAATCTGGAATCCCCCGATATACTCCATGCCTACTGCACCCTTATGCGTGGATTGAGATAGGCGTAGCCGACATCCGAGATCAGCTGCGTGAACAGCACCACGAACACCGACACGAGCGAGCAGCCGAGCAGGAGGTCGATGTCGTTGTTGCCGGCGGCTTCGACCAGCGTGAAGCCAAAGCCCTGGTAGCGGAACATCACCTCGACGATGACGACGCCGGTCAGGAGCCACGGAAACTGCAGCATGATAACCGTGAACGGCGCGATCAGCGCGTTGCGCAGCGCGTGCTTGATGACGACGCTGCCGAAGCCCAGCCCCTTGAGCCTGGCCGTGCGGATATATTGCTGCGTCATCACCTCGACCATCGAGGCCCGGGTCATGCGGGCGATGTAGCCGATGCCGTAGATCGCCATGGTCATGACGGGCAGTGTGAAATTGTAGAAGGTGATGCCTTGCCCGGTGGCCGACGCGGCCGAACCGTTCAGCCAGCCGAGCCACGAGGCGAAGATGACCGTGAAGATAACGCCGGAGACATATTCAGGCGTGGCGGTGGTGGCGATCGACGCCACGGAGAGACTTCGGTCCGTCCGGGTGCCTTCTCGCATCCCCGCAAGAATGCCGATGAGCAGCGATATGGGCACCATCGTCACCATTACCCAGAACATCAGGATGCCGGTGGCGCCGAGCGCTGGGAACAGCTTCGCGGCGACGGTGGTCTTGAATTTGGTCGAGCAGCCGAAATCGCCCTGGAGGACGCCTGAGAAGCGGGTTTCGGCGGGCTCGTTGCAATAGGTGAAGCGCGACACGGCCTCGCCGGTCGCGGGATCGATATTGGGATATTTGGGCCAGACGCCGAGCCATTGGCCGTAGCGCACGAAGAAGTTCTGGCGGTAGCCGTTCTTGACCAGCCAGCTTTCGATATGCTCGTCCGAGGAGCGCATGTCGAGCTGGCTGATCGACAGCTTGCGCAGGTTCGGCTCGAGATTGATCATGAAGAACACGACCATCGTCAGGCATAGCATGGTCAACGCCATGGTGCCCAGCCGGCGCAATATGAAAGCAAGCATGTTCGCCCCCTGCCAGTCGGGTTGGGGTCAGATGCGATCAACCCGGGAGAGTGTGGAGGGGAGCACGAAGCCCCCCTCTCGACAACAGGTAAAGATCAAGCCTCGTCCAGCCAGACCTTGCCGAAATCATGCTCGAACGTCGGGTGCATGCCGTGGTTCTTCACGGCCTCGACCGAGTGATTGTAGAGCTTGCGCCAGTATGGCTGGATGATGATGCCGGAATCCTGAAGGATTTTCTCAATGTCGGCCATCACGACCTTGCGCTTCTCGGCGTCGGCGATCGAGAGCGCCTCGCCGATCTTGGCGTCGAGATCCGGATTGGAGTAGCCCGCCTCGTTCCAGGCCTCGCCGGTGCGGTAAGCGATCGAGATGACCTGGATGCCGAGCGGCCGCATGTTCCAGTTGGTCATCGAATACGGATACTTGGTCCAGTCGTTCCAGAAGGTCGACCCCGGCAGAACCGTGCGCTTGACCTTGATGCCCGCCTCGCGAAGCTGGGCGGCGATGGCATCGCCGGTGTTCTTGTGCCAGTCCTCGTCGACCGTGATCAGGTCGTGCTCGAAATCCGCCTGTCCGGCTTCGGCCATCAGCGCCTTGGCCTTTTCCATGTCGCGGGCGATCTTCGGCAGTTCGGCGTATTCGGGATGGATCGGGCAGACATGGTGGTTTTCGGCCACCTCGCCGGCATTGCCGTAGCCGAGCTGAAGCACGACCGCATTGTCGACAGCGAGCTGAAGCGCGTTGCGGACCTTCTGGTCGTCATAGGGCTTGTTGGTCACGTTGGTGCGCGCCACGATGGTCGAAGCGGTCACCACTTCCGAGGTGATGGCGCCGACGCCTTCGAGGATCGAAACATAGTCGGCGGTCGTCTCGTGGTTGGTGTGGACCTCGCCGGCTTCGTACGCCGAGACCATGGCCGAGGGATCGGTGCCGTAGTCGATGAACTCGACGCCGTCGAGCATGACCTCGCCACCCCACCAGGCGCCGTTCTCGCGGCGCTTGTAGACCACCTTCTGGCCGACGTCGTAGGAGACCAGCTCGAAGGGGCCGGTGCCAATCGGGTTCTGCGCGAAATTGGCGCCCGTCTCGTCGAAGGAGCGATGAACGACCAGGCCGGGATAGTCGCACAGGTTCGGGATAAGTCCGATGTCCGATTTGGTCAGGGTGAGCTTGACCGTCGAGTCGTCGACCTTGGTGACCGAGCCCTCGCGCAGCTTGCCGGAAGCCTCGTCGACCAGCGTGCCGAGGCGGCCAGGCATGGAGTTACCCTCGGCGCTCTTGTCGGCCCAACGGGTGAAATTGAAGATCACATCGTCGGCATTGAACGTGTCGCCATTGTTCCAGGTGACGCCCGGGCGGATCTTCAGCGTGTATTCGGTCGCGTCGTCGTTCACTTCCCAGCTTTCCAGCAGGTAGGGTTCGAAGGTGAAGTCGCGCGTATATTTGACCAGAGGCTCGAGCGTCTGGCGCTCGGCGTTGGCGATCTCGGACCAGTCTGCGGTGCGCGGATCCTTCGGATCCTTGACCGACATCGCAACCTTCAGGACGCCACCTTTCTTGGGGGTTTCCTGGGCGGCGGCCGGCGTCGGCGCAGCAAGCCCGATCATGCCGTAAGCCATCGCCGTCGAGGCGCCGAACACGCTGGCCATCGCAAGAAATTCGCGGCGATCTACCCCGCCCGCCTTGGTGCTTTCCGCCATCTTGACGATGTGATCCGGAACGCGATCCCCATTACTTTTGTAGAACGTCATCACAAACTCCCATTGTTGGCTTTCTGCCGATTATCATTCCGCATCCGGCCAAACATGTCAAAAGGAGGCCGGGTTGGGAACCCCGCTGCGGAATGTGCAACTTTGATCGGGAGGCGGTTCGCGCGAATGCGACAATCTTGGCGCAAAATTGCTAATGCGCGACGGATTCGTCGGAAATTTTTTGTCAAATTAAACTGTGACATTCGCGTCGGTTCGGACAGCACCAGAACGGCTCGCCCATGATGCCAACACGGCCGCGGGACGCTATCCGGACGAAACCCCGGGTTGAAAATTGTCTCCCGGCGCCGCGGCAAACTCTCACCGGGGTCCTGTCCCGTCCCGCTTTGAGAAGCTATACTGAAGCTATTGTTGTGTTATTGTTACGTCTGTTCATGGCAACGGCATTCGGAGGGGAATATGTCACTGCACGCGGCTCGTAGTTTTTCTGCTTTCCTTTTCCTCTTCTTTTCATGGCTGTCCCCAGCTTTTGCGCTAGATGCCAGAACGGTCGTGACGACCGAGAACCAGGACTATTTCGGCTTCGATCTGAGATCCGAGCAGAACGTCACGCTCGACCAATGCAAATCCACCTGCCTTGGCGATTCGGCCTGCCGCGCCTTCACCTACAATACCAAGGCGAAATGGTGCTTCCTGAAATCGGACTTCGCAACGCTGAAGCCGTTCAACGGAGCCGTCGCCGGCAAGATCGTCAAGATGGGCAGCGATCCCGATATCGGCGCGCCTCCGGAACTGACCTTCCTGCCCAAATGGCTGATAGAGGAAGCTGCGCGCTATCGCGACCGGCTGACCAATGGAATGAATGCGATCGGCGAGGAAGGGCTCGCCGGGCTGACCGAGGCCGGCGAATACGCCATGCTGACCGGCGATCCGCGTGCCGCCGCCCAGAATTTCCGGGCGGCAATCGCGATTTCGCCCGACGACGGCCGGCTGTGGCTCGGTCTCGCCCGCGCGATCATGATCCAGCCGGCGGCAGACAGCGCCAAAACCGCCAACCGCGAGCGCGACTTCACCGACGCGGCGCTGAATGCCTATAAGCTTCTGCGCACCGCCGCCACGCGCGCCGAGGCGCTGGCCGTGCTCGCTGTCGGCCTCGACCGCCGCGAAATCTATCGCCCCTCCCTGCAGGCCTACGAAGCGAGCCTCGCTTTGGTGAATTCGGCGGAGGTCCGGGCCGAGTACGAAGATCTGAAGGCGCGCAAGGGCTTCCGCGTCGTCGATCATTCGATCGACGCCGACAGCGCATCGCCGCGCGTCTGCGCCCAGTTTTCCGAGGAATTGGTCAAGACCGGCGTCGACTACGCGCCTTTCGTGATGATCGACGACGCGGCCCCCAAGGCGGTCGAGGCCAAGGACCGGCAGATCTGCGTGGAGGGCCTGGAGCACGGGCGCCGCTACCGCGTGGCGTTCCGCCCCGGCCTGCCGGCCGCCATCGGCGAGGTCATCGAAGCGCCGGTCGTGCTCGAAGTCTATGTCCAGGACCGCGCGGCGTCGGCCCGCTTTACCGGCGACAGCTTCGTGCTGCCTTCCTCCGCCCGACGCGGCATCCCGCTGGTCACCATCAATATGGAAGCGGCCGATTTGAAGCTGTTCCGCATCGGCGACCGCTCGCTCGCCCAGCTTCTCACCGGCTATCAGTTCCTTCGCCAGCTCGATGGATACGACATCACCAACATAGCCGACCAGATGGGCGAGCCGATCTGGGAAGGCGAGATCGAGATCGCCAGCACGCTCAACAAGGAGGTCACCACTTCCTTCCCGGTCGACGAGGCGCTGCCGAACCGCGAGCCCGGCGTCTATGTGCTGACCGCGCAGCCCAAGGACGACTCGCGCGACACCTGGGAATCGCGCGCCACGCAGTGGTTCGTCGTTTCCGACATCGGCCTGTCCACCTATACCGGCCAGGACGGGCTCAACGTCTTCGCCCGCTCGCTGGGATCGGCCAAGCCGCTCGCGGACATCGAACTGACACTGCTTGCCCGCAACAACGAGATACTCGGCACCGCCACCACAAACGCCGAAGGCCGCGCAATGTTCATGCCCGGCCTGACCCGCGGCGACGGCGGCATGGCGCCGGCCGTGCTGACGGCGAGCCAGGGCGAGAAGGATTTTGTCTTCCTCGACATGACCCGCGCCGGCTTCGACCTGTCGGATCGCGGCGTCATGGGCCGCGCGGCGCCAGGCGCGCTCGACATCTATGCCTGGACCGAGCGCGGCATCTACCGCGCGGGCGAGGAAGTGCATGTCGCAGCCCTTGCCCGCGACGATGCGGCAAAGGCGGTGGAGAACCTGCCGCTCACCTTCATCTTCTCGCGCCCCGACGGCGTCGAGGATCGCCGCATCGTTTCCGACGGCGCCAATGCCGGCGGCCATGCGGTCGACCTGACGCTTTCGCCCAACGCCATGCGCGGCACATGGACGGTCAACATCCACACCGACCCGAAGGAAGCAGCGGTCGCAAGCCACATGTTCCTGGTCGAAGATTTCGTTCCCGACCGCATAGAGTTCTCGCTCACCAGCGACACCGACGAGATCGCCGCAGGCGAGACCGCCACCGTCACTGTCGACGGCCGCTTCCTCTACGGCGCGCCGGCCGCGGGCCTTGCGCTGGAAGGCGAAATCACGCTTTCCACGATGCGCGACTGGGAGCGCTTCAAAGGCTATTCCTTCGGCCTCGCCGATGAGCAGGAAGGCGACGCCACCCGCATCCCGCTGGCCGGCCTGCCGCTGGTGGGCGATGACGGCAAGGCCACTTTCCCGGTCCAGATCGACCAGCTGCCTTCGACGACGCGGCTGCTCAACGCCGAAGTGACGGTACGCATGCGCGAGAGCGGCGGCCGCGCGGTGGAGGAATCCACCGACATCGAAATCCGCCCGACCGGCGCGATGATCGGCATCAAGCCGGAATTTTCCGGCGAGGTTCCGCAGGCCTCGAGCGCCAAATTCAGCGTCATCGCCGTCGATCCGGACGGCAATCGCGAGGCGCTGGCCGGGGCCGAGTGGTCGCTGGTCAGGGTCGAGCGCAACTACCAATGGTACCGCAGCGGCAACTCCTGGAACTACGAGCCGGTGACTTTCACCAAGGCCGTAGCCAACGGAAAGGTCGATATTCCGGCCGACGGCACGGCCGAAGTGGCGGTCTCCGTCGACTGGGGCCGCTACCGGCTGGAGGTCGAGACTGCCGATCCGGCCGGTCCGGCGACAAGTGTCGAATTCGAGGCAGGCTGGTATGTCGAAGCCTCGTCGACGGAAACGCCGGATGCGCTCGAGATCGCGCTCGACAAGGCTTCCTACGCCGCGGGCGAGACCGCCAGGCTTCAGGTTTCGCCGCGCTTCGCCGGCGAGCTTCTGGTCACGATCGGTGCAGACAAGCTGCTGACCACGGTCGCTGCCTCTGTTGCCGAAGGCGGCGCGACCGTCGATATCCCCGTCGGGGCAGACTGGGGTGCGGGCGCCTATGTCACCGCCACGCTCTACCGTCCCGGCGAGGCGCAAGAATCGCGCATGCCGGCCCGCGCCATCGGCGTGAAATGGCTGAAGGTCGATCCCGGCGCGAAAAGGCTCGCCGTCGCGATGACCACGCCCGAAAAGACATCGCCGCGCCAGACCCTGTCGATCCCGGTCGCCGTGACCGGCGCCGCTTCGGGCAGTGACGCCTATGTCATGGTCGCCGCCGTAGATGTCGGCATACTGAACCTGACCGGCTACAAGACGCCCGATCCGGAAGCCTGGTTCTTCGGACAGCGCCAGCTCGGCCTCGAACTGCGCGACCTTTACGGCCGGCTGATCGATGGCTCGCTGGGGGCAGCAGGAAAGCTGCGCACAGGCGGCGACGGCGCTGCAATGACCGCCGAGGGTAGTCCGCCGACCGAAAAACTCGTCGCCTTCTTCTCCGGTCCCGTAAAACTCGATGCCGAGGGCAAGGCGACGGTCGATTTCGACATACCGCAGTTCAACGGCACCGTTCGCGTGATGTCGGTCGCCTGGACGAAGGAGGCTGTCGGCCATGCTTCGGCCGATGTGATCGTACGCGATCCGGTGGTCGTAACCGCCGGCCTGCCACGCTTCCTCGCCCCCGGCGACGCTGCCGTAATGCGCCTCGACATCGCCAACACCGACGCGCCGGATGGCGACTATTCACTCGCCATCGAAACCACCGGCGATCTTTCCACCGGCAGTACCGCGCTGCCGGACAAAGTCCAGCTGACGGCCGGCAAGCGCCAGACGCTGACCGTTCCCCTCATCGCCCAGACTGTGGGGGATGCGGGCATCACCATAAGGCTGGCCCATGCCGGCGGGCTGACGGTCGAGCAGAACCTCTCGATTCCCGTCCGCCCGGCAGCGATGCCGGTCACCACCCGCATGGTCGTCGATCTCGGGCCGAACGGCAGGAGCCTGCGCGTCGATCGGGAATTGCTGGCGGCAAGCCTGCTTCCGGGCGCCTATGTCAGCGTCGGCGTTTCGCCGGCCTCGGCCTTCGACGTGCCTTCGCTGCTGATGACGCTCGACCGCTATCCCTATGGCTGCGCCGAGCAGACCACCAGCCGCGCACTGCCGCTGCTCTATGTCAGCGAGCTTTCGGCTACCGCCGGCATGGAAGTGGACCCGGCCCTGCGCGGGCGCATCCAGGACGCGATCTACCGCGTGCTCAACTACCAGTCCTCGTCGGGCAGTTTCGGCCTGTGGTCGCCGGGTTCAGGCGATCTATGGCTCGATTCCTACGTCACCGACTTCCTGACCAGAGCGCGCGAGCAGAATTACGACGTGCCGAACCAGGCCATGCAGCAGGCGCTGAACAACCTTCAGAATTCGCTATCCTACGATATCAACCTGCAGGATCGCGGCAGCGAGATCGCCTATGCGCTCTATGTGTTGGCGCGCAACAAGAAGGCCTCGGTCGGCGACCTGCGCTACTATTCCGATACGCAGATCGAGGCGTTCTCCAGCCCGATGGCGGTCGCCCAGCTTGCGGCGAGTCTCGCGCTCTACGGCGACGCGCAGCGCTCGCAATCCACCTTCACGGCCGCGCTGCAACTGGCCAAGTCCAATGTCGACCACAATTACTATCGCTCCGACTACGGCTCGCGGCTTCGCGACGGCGCGGCCATGCTGGCGCTGGCGGCGGAAAGCCGCCCGATGCCGGCCGTGGTGCCCGAGCTCATCAAGCTCGTCTCGACCGAACGCCGCGCGGCGTCCTACACCAGCACCCAGGACCAGGCCTGGATGCTGCTCGCCGCCCGCGCCATGAAGGCCAACAGCGAGGCGATCAGGCTGACGGTCAACGACGCACCGCACACCGGCGGCTATTCCGGGCGTCTGACCGGGACGGAGCTGCTCGACAACCCGCTGGTCATCGCCAATGCCGGCCCCGACCCGGTGCAGGCGGTAGTCACGACCGTCGCCGCGCCGGCACAGCCTTTGCCCGCCGGCGGCGACGGCTTCACCATAGAGCGCACCTACTATCGCCTGGACGGTACCGAGGCCAACGTCACCCAGGCAATGCAGAACGAACGCTTCGTGGTCGTGCTGAAAGTCGAGGAACTGAGCGACTGGGCCTCGCGCGTCCTTGTCACCGACTTGCTGCCTGCCGGTTTCGAGATCGACAATCCGCGCCTGGTGTCGAGCGCCGACCTTGCCAGCTTTTCGTGGCTCGCCCGGACGGAAGCGGCGCATCTCGAATTCCGCGACGACCGCTTCGTCGCGGCGTTCAACCGGGAGCAAGGCGGCGACCGCTCCGTCACGGTCGCCTATGTCGTGCGGGCAGTGACGCCCGGCGTCTATGCGCACCCGGCGGCGAATGTGGAAGACATGTACCGCCCGCAATTCTCGGCGCGTACCGCGACGGGCATGATGGAGGTCAAGGCGCCGTGAGGTGATCGGTTGTAAGTGAGGACTCAGGCAGTGCTCTACGTTGCCCCCCTCTGTCCTGCCGGACATCTCCCCCACTTGGGGGGAGATTACGCCATTATTGACGAAGGCTCTCAATCTCCAACGCAGTTAAGGCTGGCGAGGCATTGCGGCCGGCCGATCTCCCCCCTTGTGGGGGAGATGTCCGGCAGGACAGAGGGGGGCAACGTAAGGCGCAGGCTTTGCCGGCGTGGTGATCACAACGGCGAGGTCACAGCGTGACTCGCCTGCGCAAAATGGTCATCGGTGCCGCCGTACTGTTTGGCGCTACATCCGCCGTCGCATTGGGATTGCTCCAACTCGACCGCGCCTTTCCGCCTCCGCTGCCTGAAAAGCTCGTCGTCTCGACCGAAGTCGTGGACCGCGACGGCGCATTGCTGCGCGCCTTCGCCACCCCGGATGGGCGCTGGCGGCTGGCCGCGAGCCTCGATCAGGTCGATCCGCAATTCGTCGAGATGCTGATCGCCTATGAGGACAAGCGCTTCCATGAGCATAGCGGCGTCGATCCGCTGGCGCTGCTGCGGGCGGCGGGGCAGTTCGCCGGCAATGGCCGCATCGTCTCCGGCGGCTCGACGCTCTCCATGCAGCTTGCCCGGCTGACCGAGCCGCGCGCGAGCCGCAGCATCGCCTCGAAGCTGCGCCAGATCGCCCGCGCCGTCCAGGTCGAGCGGCGGCTGACCAAGCGCGAAATCCTCGAGCGCTATCTGACGCTGGCGCCCTATGGCGGCAATCTCGAAGGCGTTCGCGCCGCTTCGCTCGCTTATTTCGGCAAAGAGCCGAAGCGGCTCACGGTTTCCGAAGCTGCGCTGCTCGTCGCCTTGCCGCAACTGCCCGAAAAGCGCAGGCCAGACCGCCATCCGGAGGCAGCGCATGCCGCGCGCGACCGCGTGCTTTCCCGCATGGTGGCGGCTGGACTGCTCGGCGACAGGGAAGCCGCGCGCGCTGCCCTCGAGGACCCGCCGGGTAGGCGCCTCGCTCTGCCGGCTCTCGCCGCTCACGCAGCCGATGCCACCATGCGCGCCACGCCGGAAAAAACCCGCCATCAGTTGACGATAAAGAAGAGCGTACAGCAGGGGCTGGAAGCGGTCGCGCGCGACGCGGCGGCAAAGCTCGGGCCGCGAATTTCCGTCGCCATGGTGCTAGCCGATGCCCGCACCGGCGAAATCCTCGGTGAAGTCGGATCGGCCGATTATTTCGACGCCAGCCGCTCCGGCTGGATCGACATGTCGAAGACGCGGCGGGCGCCCGGCTCGAC